>NZ_BAAIHG010000001.1:0-94494 GCF_054655775.1 Candidatus Termitispirillum reticulitermitis
GCAAGAGAGGTCTTATTTACCTAATTAAGTATGATGTTAAACAATCCTTAAAAAGGAGGTGATCCAGCCACACCTTCCGGTACGGCTACCTTGTTACGACTTCACCCCAGTTACCGGACTTGCCATCGACGGCTCCCTCCTTACGGTTAGGCCACCGGCTTCAGGCACGACCGACTCCCGTGGTGTGACGGGCGGTGTGTACAAGGCCCGGGAACGTATTCACCGCAGTTTTGCTGACCTGCGATTACTAGCGATTCCGACTTCATGCAGTCGAGTTGCAGACTGCAATCCGAACTGAGACATACTTTGTGAGATTCGCTCCGCTTCACAGCTTGGCTTCCCTCTGAATATGTCATTGTAGCACGTGTGTAGCCCTGGACATAAGGGCCATGATGACTTGACGTCATCCCCATCTTCCTCTAGTTTAACACTAGCTGTCCCTCCTGAGTACCCAACTTAATGATGGTAACCGAAAGCAGGGGTTGCGCTCGTTGCGGGACTTAACCCAACACCTCACGGCACGAGCTGACGACAGCCATGCAGCACCTGTCTCACAATTCTAGTAAACTAGCACTCCCGCTTCTCTGCAGGATTCTGTGGATGTCAAACCCAGGTAAGGTTCTGCGGTTAGCATCGAATTAAACCACGTGCTCCACCGCTTGTGCGGGCCCCCGTCAATTCCTTTGAGTTTCATTCTTGCAAACGTACTCCCCAGGCGGGATACTTATCGCGTTAGCTACGATACCGAAGCTTAATGCCCCAACATCTAGTATCCATCGTTTACAGCGTGGACTACCAGGGTATCTAATCCTGTTTGCTCCCCACGCTCTCGCACCTCAGCGTCAGTTACCACCCAGAATGCCGCCTTCGCAACAGGTGTTCTATCTGATATCTACGCATTCCACCGCTACACCAGATGTTCCGCATTCCTCTATGGCACTCTAGCATAAAAGTATCTCAGGCATTCCCCCAGTTAAGCTGTTGTCTTTAACCCAAGACTTTTTACACCGCCTACGCGCGCTTTACGCCCAGTCACTCCGAACAACGCTCGCCCCCTCCGTATTACCGCGGCTGCTGGCACGGAGTTAGCCGGGGCTGCTTCTGCAGGTACCTTCAAAATATAGTCAGTTACTACTATACACTTTATTCCCTGCTGAAAGAACTTTACAATATAAATACCTTCTTCATTCACGCGGCGTCGCTGCGTCAGGCTCTCGCCCATTGCGCAAAATTCCCCACTGCTGCCTCCCGTAGGAGTTTGGGCCGTGTCTCAGTCCCAATGTGACCGTCCACCCTCTCAGGCCGGTTACCTATCGTAGCCTTGGTAAGCTCTTACCCCACCAACTAGCTAATAGGACGCGAGCTCAACTATCAGCACTAGATTACTCCAGCCTTTCTTGCTACACCACTCAATATAGCTCATATCCGGTATTAGCCCACCTTTCGGCAGGTTGTCCCAATCTGATAGATAGATTACTCACGCGTTTCTCACCCGTGCGCCAGTATACTCATCCCCGAAAGAACTTTCCCCTAAGACTTGCATGTGTTAAGCACGCCGCCAGCGTTCGTTCTGAGCCAGGATCAAACTCTCCATTCATTTATCCATTGACCCGCTCTTGCTGACCTCTCCTCTCCCCAAACTTCCTATTCCAAATATCAATTCCAACCCCGCAACCAGCGGGACAAACACCATACCATACATTAAATCAACAAGTCAAGAAGTTTTTTAATTATTTTTATATTTGAATTGCAGCCCAGTTATAGTATATACTCTGCGTATCACCGTCAGGAGGTGCAAAGTGCGGCACAAAACAGGCGTTTCTCTATGGCGCAGAGTTCTTGCGCTTCTTATACCGTTTGGGCTTGCACGTCGCATAGTGCGTGGGGGACGTGTGATTGAATATTTCAAGTGGTTCTTTGATAAACGCAACATTGCCCGTGGGGGGGACTTCCCGCAATATCTGTCTATAGTGACGACAGTCAGGAACGAAATCCCATATATGGCTGAATGGATTGAATATCACCTACTTGTAGGCGTTGAGAAGTTCTATATATACGGCGAAGATGACGACATTGAACTACGGGAATTTATGAAGCCTTACATTGAGGATGGCGTGGTTGAATACCTAAACTTCGGAGAGTCTACTGATACTGTGAAAGAGGCTTTTGACTTTACCAACGTGGTCGCCTCAAAACAAAGGCGTATATGTGGCGATGCTGTCAAACGTTTTAAGTATAACACCTTTTGGCTAGCATTTGTTGATGTGGATGAGTTCCTCGTGCCTATCAGCACTAATAATATACCAGACTTTTTGCGTGATTTTGAGGATGAAGTCGGCGTTGAGGTGAACTGGCTTATATATGGTGATGGCGGACATAAGACAAAAACGAACGAGCTTGTTATGGAACGATTTAGAGACCACTCTGAGCGAGATACGCCATACAATTATACCGTAAAAACAATATTCAACCCTAGATACGTATTTAAGGCGGGTGTCCACGCATTTGAATATTGGCATAAAAAGCGCAACGTTGCAGTTGATACCCATAAGCAGCCTAAACGAATAAAAAGCACGAGCATAACATCAGAGTTTGTCTATCACGATAAGCTACGTATAAACCACTACATCGTCAGGACTATTGAGGAATATATGAGCAGAAGATTGAATATAGAAAATTCGCTCTATAATGATAGAGCTGCCCTGCTTGAGAAGTTTGCCGAGCTTAACCACAACGAGATAAAGAACGATAATATTATGGATAGATACGTGCCGTTGGTAAAGGAAAGGATAGCAAAGCGGTTTGCCACTAGGTAACACTACACCCATTATTTTACCACCTGCCATTTATAATATCCTCATACAGAGCGGTGTTCTGAACAATCGGCTCACACACCTGCAAGCCACCGCTTAGCGCGCCATGCGCACACTCTAGGAAAAATATTTTAGGTTTCCTGTCAACCGCAGGGTATAAGAATGCCAACTTTTTAGGCTCAAAGTTATAGCTGATACATGCGTTAATAGTCGTTGCAAGCCTGTCGGTTACACCAGATAAAGCAAGCCGTCCGCCGAAAAAAATATACTTCTTACAGAATGCCAGCAGTTCATCTAATGATAGCTCCACATCAAAGCGCGCCTGCTGCTTGCCAGTGTCACTGCTGAGCCTGCCACTGCCCATAGCCCTATATGGGGGATTACATATTGCCATATTGAATTCATTATCAGGCTTATATGTCTTTATATCTTGATGAACAGCTTTAATAACATTCCCTAGTTTATTTATATTTATGGTATCTTCTAGGTGCTTAAACATCTCATCTTGTAGCTCCACAGCTACGATGTCGCACACCTGTTTTCGCTCTGCAAGCAACACTGATAGCACCCCTGAGCCACTACATATATCTATAATGCGCTCCTTCGGTTTAACTGTTGCAAACCATGCTAACACTAGTGAATCGCTACCGAAACGGAAACCCTCATCAGGCTGGCTGATTTGCAAGGATTGGGAGATTATATAGTCTATTGACATTAAACGCTATAGCCGCGATAAGATATTAAAAGTTGTTTCTGATTTATTTAACGTGTAGTAATGCAATCCGTTCACGCCACGTTCTAATAGCTCACGTGATTGCAGAAGTGCGTGTTCTTCACCGATTTTTGCGGCATCTATTGCACTAGCCTTTTCCAGCCGCTCTACCAGCTTGCTCGGTATTGCCGTCCCGCACATATCAATAAAACGCGCTACCTGCTTATAGCTAGTGATAGGCATAAGCCCTGCTACCACAGGCAGGTGAACGCCCGCACTATGCAATCTGTCAAGATATTTATAAAACACGTTATTGTCAAAGAACAGCTGCGTTACCAAAAAACTTGCCCCCGCATCAGCTTTAGCCTTAGCTGCTAGCGTATCAGCATTCACGTCCGCCGCTTGCGGATGCTTTTCAGGATAGCCCGCCCCGCCGATACAAATATTAGGACACTTAGCTCTAATATGCGCTATCAACTCACTAGCATAACTAAATGCTTTCGGCATAGCGGTAGCATTCTGTGGCATATCGCCACGCAGGGCAAGCACGTTCTCTATGCCAGCATTCATGAGCTGCTTACAGGTATCAACTATAGTTTCAGGGGTGTTGCCATAGCAGGTTAGGTGCATCATAGTGTTGAATTTATGCTCGTTAGTCAGCGTTTGCGTCCAAGCAAATGTTTTGTCGCGCGTAGAGCCACCCGCACCATAGGTGATTGAGACAAAATCAGGTGGGAAACTTTTCAAATGCACAATGCTGTCAAACAGCACCCCTTCCTGCGCTACCTCTTTGGGCGGAAAGAATTCATAAGAACGAGTGGTTTTTAACCTTAATAATTCTGAAATTTTCATAATTAAAACTCTAACTCACCCGATAATATTTTATTAACATAGACAGGCACTACCTCTCCCGCTTTGCCGTGAACCTTTTCCTTGAACATACTAGCCCCCAAAGACGGTTCTAAATTCAGCTCAACAGTGTGCGCGCCCGCACTGCGAGCGGACTGAACAAAACCTGCAGCGGGATATACATTGCCCGATGTGCCTATTGATATGAACAGCTCGCAGCTATGCAATGCATAACTAATCTCATCCATCATAAATGGCATCTCGCCGAACCATACTATATGGGGGCGGAGCGTCCCCTCAGTGCCACACTTCTCGCACTTGCTCGCTAGTGTTATATCATCATAGCAGTCAAATACAGTCTCACATTCAGTACACCTTATTTTATTGAGTTCGCCGTGCATATGTATCAGGCTTTTAGTGCCCGCCTGTTCATGCAAATTATCAACATTTTGCGTCACCACTAGCACATCGTCGCGCCCCTGCTCTAGCTTTGCCAACGCAAGATGTGCTGGGTTAGGTTTTACTGATTTTAACTCTCTGCGGCGTTTATTGTAGAAATCAAGCACCAAGAGCGGATTGCGCTCGTAGCCATCAGGGGTGGCAACGTCTTCCACCCTATGCTCCGCCCATAACCCATTAGCATCACGAAAGGTCGCTATACCCGACTCTGCCGATATCCCTGCACCCGTTAATACTACAATCCCCATAACTCACCCACCCCGATTATTAGCGTTTGAATTTAGCCATACTAATAACTTTGCCCTCGTTATTATCCCGCTCAAACTCGTATATGTCAAACGTTATACCTCTATACACCTCTTTGGTAGCCTCAGTCACACTCATTATGGCTATTATATCCCCCTGCGGATTAACTGCTACTGACGCCAACTTTGTTCTCTCCAGCTCCTGTGCGGGGCGACACGAATAGTCAAATATTATCGCCCGCTCGTCTGCTACAACTAACGTATTATCATAAACAAGTGGCGATATTTGCGAAGCCCTGTGAAATGGTGGCGGATACGCCCCGATAGGCACTACGGTCTTGCCAATCAGCCGCAGATGAGAATATAACGGAGTAAGCTGCATATCATATATCATACAGCCACCAACTTCATTTTCACTGGTAATCCCCGCTGGGTTCAGCCAGACTCGCCCCCCCGATACACCCATACTCGTTGCCGCATACTCTATATATGCGATATGCGTAGCATTTGAGTCTATATGTTGAACAATTAGTGTAGTTTGCTCTTGCAACGCATCAGTGAGCGCAAGGGTTAATGCCTCTAGTCCACTTTCATATTGCCAGCGCACCTCATCTATCTCATTATCATATTCTATCGTATTATACACGTTCAGCTCTTGGTCATAGAATTCTAAAAGGTTGCGGATATGGCAGATTGCATGTTTGCCACAGAGATACCATTTATCCCCGCGTATAGCTTCTACCTCAGTAATTTTATTGTTTTTTTCATCAAGCGCATATTGGTGCAGACAATTATGTCTGATGTAGTTGAGGTGCAACACATCGTCCCTGATAAATAACGAATGGTATAGGTTATCATGAAAATAACTGAGCCGCGGGAAAGTCGCTACAACCTCTACCTTATCAGCAGATGCTTTTAGCAACGTGTAGCTTTCCTCATATATAGTGGTAGGCTTGTTAAACTCCAGCCAGTATGCGCCATTCCAGATAAAGATGTTGACCAAATTACCGAAAGTATTCTGGATACCTAGTTCGTCAACTTTGCCCGAACTATGGTAAATCATCAGATGCAATGCCTCTTTGCTGTCTGATACCGCTATTACGTCTTTGTTGTCAAAAGCATATAGGCGGACGGGGGTAAGCTCCTGAGCGGGGAAATTATTTACCTTAATTTCTCTGACTTTCTTAAACATCCACGAGCTTCCCTATGCTTTTATGTTGATGATGGTACCCATCATATCGTCAATGGTTTGTAGCATTTTGGCGTTAGCTTTATAGCCGTTTAGAGCAATAACCTCTTGAGTCTTCGCCAATGCGATTGAACCCGTGATTTCCACTGAATCCATCCCCTTATACTCATTAACATATACAGGGTTCGTGACGTTCTGCACAGAAGATGCATACGTCCGCTCTATAGTAGCAAAGCCAGCAGTGATTGAACCTACATTCATAGCCTAAACATACTCTAATTGAGTTCCTTTGTCCAGTGAAAACTTAAAACCTGTGCATAAATCCGCCGAACATACCGAACACTCCGTTTTTATCAACCAGCGGGCTATCTTTAGTCGCACTTGACAGGAAACTATATTCGCCATGCACCATCAGTATATTTTGTTTAGAAAACATATACATGGCACTAAGTCCCACAGCTGGCATCCAGCCATCAGATGGTTCGTAGCGGTCTATCCCGCTGCGACGGTTGTCGTCTCGGTTGATACCGTAATAATATTCATTAAACTTTTTATTTGCCCAGCGCACAGATACCGATGGTGTAAGTGAAAACCTCATTCCAAAACGAATACCATACCCATAAGACAGCTCTGCCAAGATACTATTGCTGATGTTTAGAATGTCACCCATAGCAGTTGCCTTAAATTCGCCTAATAAGGTCTTTTTCTCAAAACTAAATCCCATTCCCATAGTTGATGGACGCTTATGCAACCGTTTAATCGTCTCATTGTCGCTACTGTCAGGGTCAAAATCTTTACCTATATGAGCTAATATAATATTAAATTGAGTAGAGTTATCGCGGTAGGCATGGTAGCCAAATGTAGCCATCTTCCAGAAAAAGCTATCCGAATCAACCGATATAAACGGCAATGGACCGCTGTAATCATCGTCAAAAACATTCCACGTTATATCTTTGTAGCGGTCTAATCCGCTCTTAGTGCCCTTATATTCACGGTCAACATACATTAGTCCGCCACCCGCCATAACCTCCACCGCTAACGCATTGCCCGAAAATGCAATTACACATAACAGCACTAAATACACTCTTTTCATAGAATTCTCCCGATAGCTAAAAAATAGTTGAAACAGCAATTGTTTTATAGTAAAATCATTGAGATGTCAACGAATGTTTTGGCATTTATATACATAACAACCACTAGACTTTCTTGTAATGCAAGTCGGGCGCGTAAAGCTACCCTAGCGGTGTTTATTGTGATAAACAAAGAGGGCTACGGATATGAAAAAACTGATAATACTATGTCTGTTAGCTATGCCAGCAGTTGCATCATCTGCAACGTTTAGTTTGATTACAGATGGTGGAACTGTCAATATGTCCGGTTGGTATGCTCCGAATAGAAACCCGATAGGTAATGATATCACCATTGACTCATCACTCCCTGCGTCTCCTCATGCTTATCATATAGTAGCAGGATTGGGTCAGGATACAAGCGTCGTTAATAATAGGCTTACAGTCAATCATGCACTGGGATACAACACTGAAGTATTAGCAGGTGCATATTCTTGGGGGTTAAGAAGGTTTTTTGAGGTCAGAGATAATTTTTTGGAAATAAACGCTAACATAGATGGCATATACTTGGTAGGTGCTTTTAGCTCCAGTTGCTACAGCATCGTTGGATACAATCATATAAGCATCCTATCTGGCTACATCAACTATTACCTGATAGCTGGGACATATTCCAACAACATATCCAATCCAAACTCGTCAAATGGGAACTCTGTTTTCATAGGTGAAAACGCTATAATCCACAACTTTTACGGTGGTTCAGGCTTGGCGGATGCTTGTGACCAAGGCTGGGACCAGTTCTGCAATGGTTGGATAATCGGCAGTAGACAGCAAAGAGGTGGTGCTAACAACAACACTATTACCTTGTATAAGCCAACATTCGACAACGTCAACTTCGTGACCATAATGGGTGGAAGAAGTATGGCTGGTGGAGATGACTGGAAGGGAAACGTCCTTAACCTTTATGGCAGAGACGATGGTAGTTATGGCAGGTTTCACAAGATAAGCAACTTTGAAACTTGGAGATTCATAATACCTAGCACAGCTACCGCTGGTTATGAATTTGCTGGAGCTAATAAAGTAGACTTCGGGTGGAATCCGATATTTGAAATATACTTTGAACATGCAACTACATTGTTAACTGTAGGAGATAACATAACTCTGATAGCAGTGGCTCCATCTGGCATCACTGGTGGACACGTAGTTGACGAAACGTTCCGAGGGAACGACTACATATTCTGGCTGCACACCACTAATGATGGCTTAATTGCAGAACTGATGCATCTAGGAGCAATAGACAACACAACGTGGTTGGGGAATCGAGGTGGCGGAGATGCATTTGCCAATGCTAGAAAAATTACCAGTCCAGCCTATAAGAGCTTATCTGAGGCGCAAATAGCGAGCGTAATTGCATTAAATTCGGCAATAGACCAGATAGGCACAGAGTGCAGTAAGATTAAAGAATATGCTGCGAGCAGTGCGTATTTCACAGCTATCAACGGAGGTAACTCCACATATAACACAGGCTCTAGCGTAGATGTAATGTCTTTCTCATTGATGACGGGAGCTGCATGGGACATGGGCACTTACACCTTAAGTTTTCAGAGTGAGGAAGATGCTAAACCCAAGACCATCTATTCTGACATCAATGTGGATGGCTATCATCTGAAAGCACGGAAGACTGTTCGCAAAAAGCCGACACTTCGCAAACTAGGTTTGTCTATGGGTCTATTCATGATGGCTGGGGGTGGTAGCTATACTGCACACAATGAAAATATAGAAGGCAATGGCGAAATACAATATGTTGGCATCGGAAATATGGGAAGAATCAGCCTAGATGACCATTACTTGGATATATCAGTTAATATAGGGAAATCCAAAACTTCCTATGTTAGTGATGACACTGGGGCGGAATACGACACTAAGTCATTGTTTTACGGGCTTAATTTAGGCATAGGTCACTATTTTAATATCAATAAAACGAACAAAATTGATTTATATCTGATGGGCTTATACTTGCACCAAAATGGCGATACTGCTCATGTAGGCACTCAGAAGATAACCTTTGATGACATAGACTCTACAAAACTGAAACTGGGCACTAAATATACCCACAAAGGTAAAAGTCTAACGCCATTTGTAGGTGTGTCTATAGAGCAAGAGTTATCAGCCAATGCATCAGCGGGCGACAGGTATGGCAACCCTATTGAGGCACCAACGTCAAAGGGACACACTATTGCAGGGGAGCTAGGCTTGAAGTTCTGGGAAGACGTTAAAGACCACATAAAACTGAATACAAGTGCTTTATACTATGACGGCATGCGCAACGGATTTGCTGGCAGTGTGCAGGCGTTGTATAAGTTCTAATAGTATTGTTCAAATGACCTTCTCTCTCATACACTGTTTCAATTTTCCTACCTTATCACATTAATCCCGTTCTGTTATTACCTTTGAGCCTTAAATATATAACTCCGCCAATTAGTGAATATAGCACAGCCATTACCCTGCCTACTATGGCGATGTTAGCCCCGCCGTCTGTGCCGAACAGGTGCAGCAGTTCGTCAGACACTAGCTCCGTCCAACCTATATTGGCAGGCGTTATGGGTATGGCGATGAGTAGTTGCATTATGCCATGCATAGCTATCATAGCATAAGCCGCTTTTGTCCCGTATAGACTATATGTGAGCAGTGCCGCAGAGGCGATGGTTAGCATCCGTCCAACCATAGAATAGCTTATAGATGCCAACATCACTCTGTTGTTGAGCACCAACAGGTGCATTGCGCTGATAAATGGTAGTGCACGGCTGGTAAAAGTCCACCTTGCAAACAAACGCTGAATAAAACTATATGAAACATCAAGACGCAATACTACTATGCCCGATAAGAGCACGATAGCAAGCGCAACAAGTGCTATAAACAATATTTTTAAGGTTGCAAGAAATGTGGTATCAACCTGTGTAATAGCAAGCATCAGCGGCAGCAGGATAGCCGATACTAGCACCAGCCCGCAGAAACCGAGTGAGCGGTCAAGCACCGCAACTGCCATACCGCCAGAGATTGGCACATTGTCGCTCTTTTTCAGGTAGTATATTCGTGCAATATCTATCCCCGCACCGCCCGGCACAAAATTGTTGCTGAATATACCTACCATTGTTGCGTTGAATATATCAATGAGTTTTGCTTTATAGCCCAGCGCATCTAAAACGAACTGATACCGCAGAGAAAATACGACATCGTGCGCTATCCATATAATAAATACAGCCATTGTTATCATAGCGTTGCGGGCGTTTAGAAAGTCTGCCAGAACGGACAACTCTATCCTGCCACTGGTGAACAGGAAATAGAGCAGAGCTATAGCTATAGGATATTTTATGAACTTTATGAGCTTGTGCATCTATACATTACATTTATATTTTGGCAAACATTCCAATCACACGTCCGATTATCTGCACATCGCTACATTCTTCTCCCGTCAGCTCCACAGGGGCAAAGTTTGGGTTGTAAGATATTAGTCTTATACCGTCTTTTATCTTCTGAACTGTTTTTACCAGCAGCGAGCCACCCCAGCGAAGCACGTATATACCCTCATTTTGCAGGGTATTCTCTTTAATGTTCACTAATATACCGTCCCCGTCATCTAGTCTAGGTGCCATTGAATAGCCCGATACATGCATGATAACTGTGCTCTTAGCAGCACCCTTTATGCCGAACATCTTTGCGCTCATTTTATATTCGCCATCAGGCGTCTCGTCAGCCATCTCAAGCCCATAGCCCGCTGACGGAGTCACGTGCTCGTAGTGTGGCAAAGTGATTGTATCGTCTGATAGCTCTATGGCAGCAGTCTCGTGTTTCAACGGCTCCCCTTCACCCGTGATGAGCCACACACGTGAAAAGCCCATATCAGAAAGCAAACTTATCTCTTGGTCGTTGAACTTTTGCAACTGCCCGCGCTCAATATTGCGGATACGGGCGACGTTGATACCACTCTTCTCGGCGAACTTGTCTTGACTAAGCTCGCAATGCTCACGTATTTTCTTCAACCGCTTGCTAAGCTGCATGTATGCCCCCAACACCCGTAGAATAACAGAAAAGCAAAAAAAGTCAAGCTCTAATGTATTCTACAACCTGTCAATGATAGCGGATAGCTATAAAGGTGTCTAATCTAGCTTGAATACTATTGATACTGTTAGATTCAATTTTCACAGCCTACTGTGTCTGCGGAGCCGCTGCCTAGTGGTGCCGCAGACACAGTATAAACTGCTTATATAAGGAGACGCCCATTATTTCCACCCCTACTGCTTCACAGCAGAGGTAATGCTCGTCATAAAACTTGCCTAACAGGAGGATATTTAAGAAGAATGGGTTCTGTGCTTTTGGATAAAAAAATGGGATTACTCTACTAGAGTAATCCCAGATGCCCTTTTATCCGAGTATTCTTTTGCACACATCTACCTTTTCGCTTAAGTCCCCAAGCGGCGAACTGGTCTAAAATTTAGGCAGGTCTTCCGACTTTCCTCACCTTGCGCCTTCACATTCACTATATGAACATTGGCTTTTTTCAAGGTGTCTTGATGAAACATCAAGCTACAGGATTTACGGCAATGGGCTTGTCCTTGACTTACACAAGGTTCCCTATTAAGCTAAAATCGCACCTAAACTCGTTAAGTTTTGTCAGCACACGCATACTATACGCTATTAAACAACTTGTCAAGACTTTGTTCTTTTTAGCAGTTTTATCATTTTAATTTCCTCGTGCGTTATTACACTATAATGTCATAATGCACGAAACTATAAAAATTGTCAATCAGAAGATGTGCTAGCTTCCAAAAAGCACTTTAACGCCGAAAAATAATATAGCCGTATAGCGAGCTAACTTTCCAAGCGTTATAAATAGTGCACATTTCGCAAAGGGCATTTTGAGCCAGCCTGCCGCTAATGGCAGAGCGTCCCCCAATACTGGCACCCAAGCAAAAAACATAAAACCTGCCCCGTAGCGTTCTATATATGCTACCGCCTTACCCTCAGGCTTTTTACGCGATACGAAACGCGCAAGCCAGTAGCTAGTAAGGCTACCGAGCGAGTTAGAAATTGTAATAGTTACTAATGTCAGCAGTTTATATTGCGGATAGCGTGATACAAACAACAACAACGCCGCTTCAGAGCCTCCGGGTATCAGCGTGGCTGATAGAAAGGCAAAAACGTTTAAAGATAGTAAGGCAAGAAAAATTATCTGCTCTCATAAGCATCAAGTAGTTGTTGAACGGCACGTGTTATATGCACCGTATCACTCTCAACGCCAGCTTGAAATTCAGGCAATAATGCTTTAACTTTATCATCGTCATAGAAACGGCGGTATAGGTGCTCCTCTATCATAGACTTGAACCAAGAAAGTGATTGCTCCCTGCGTCTGCGCTCAAACACTCCGCTAGATTTTACGTGCGCAAAGAACCTCTCTACCGTATCCCAAAGCCCATCCATACCTAAATGCGTCAAAGCTGAACACGTAAGGGTCGGAGTCGTCCACCCCTCAGTAGCTTGCCTTAAATAGTGAACCATCATCTCATATTCCGAACGGGCACGCTCTGCACGCTCCTTATTGTCGCCGTCAGCTTTATTGACAGCAATAATATCAGCAATCTCCATAACACCCTTTTTCATACCCTGCAACTCATCGCCTGCACCCGTAAGAACAACAAACAAGAACGCATCAACCATTGAACGCACCGTGATTTCACTCTGCCCAACGCCAACTGTTTCCACAATGCTAACATCATAGCCGGCAGCTTCACATAAGAGCAACGTTTCACGACTCTTTCTCGCTACGCCACCAAGCGCACCAGCAGATGGCGATGGTCTAACAAAGGCATTAGGTCTGCGGACAAGCTGCTCCATACGCGTCCTGTCCCCTAATATGCTACCCTTTGTTATAGTGCTTGACGGGTCAACCGCAAGCACGGCAACTTTATGCCCAGCATCACACAGGCGCGTGCCCAGTGCCTCAATAAGAGTGCTCTTACCGGCACCGGGCACACCCGTTATCCCTATACGTAAAGACCTGCCTGTCAGTGGAAGCACCTCCTGCAAAACATTTTGCGCCATATTCATGTGCTCAAGCTTGTTGCTCTCAACAAGGGTAATAGCCCGTGCAAGTATGCCACGATTGCCCTGTTTTATGCCTTCTACATAGTCTGAAACATCTAGCTTAGGCGGTGCTCCGTAGTTATCACGAACCACTATCTCTGCAGTATTGGTGCTAACGCTATCAGCATTAACACTGCTGACAAGCTCTCCGTCGTGCATCACCTCAACGCCTGCCATAACACGGCTTGCGAACTTGGTGCTTTCGCCCTCAGCTCCAGCCCACTCGGGAGATGCCCACTCAGGTTTCTTTACGTCTTCGCTCATAATTAAGCTGCTTTCCTACTTAGGAGTGCCTCTAGCAACTTCTTCGCTGCCACAGGTATAACTGTGCCAGGTCCAAATATCGCTGCTGCGCCTTCTTTGTATAGATAATCGTAATCGGTAGCAGGTATTACACCGCCTGCCACAACCAGTATGTCGCCACGTCCACGTTTCTTCAGTTCAGCAACAAGTTGAGGCATAAGAGTTTTGTGCCCTGCAGCTAGTGAGCTCATCCCAACAACATGCGCATCACCATCCACAGCCTGTTGAGCTGCTTCTTCTGGAGTTTGGAACATAGGTCCCATATCAACGTCAAAGCCCATATCAGCGAACGAAGTAGCTATTATCTTAGCTCCACGGTCGTGACCGTCTTGCCCCATCTTCGCTACCATCAGCCTAGGACGACGACCTTCCTTCTTTTCAAAGTCATCGGCAAGCTTGCGAACTTCGTTGATTACGGTATCATCGTTGTATTCGCTAGCATAAACACCAGAAATCGTCTTAGTTACAGCAACGTGACGACCTGAAACCTTTTCAACAGCATCTGATATTTCACCAAGACTTGCACGAGCACGAGCTGCTTTAACAGCAAGGTCAAGCAGGTTGCCGTTCTTACGGTCTTCAGCTGCCTTAGTAAGAGCTTCAAGTGCCGCTTCAACGTCTTTTTGATTACGTTCTTTCTTGAGCTGTTGCAGACGTTTAATTTGGTTTTCACGAACTGCATTGTTGTCAATGTCTAGCGTTTCAAGAGCAGCTTCCTTTTCAAGACGGTATTTGTTCACGCCTATTATCTCCTCTTTCTTTGAGTCTATGCGCGCTTGACGGCGAGCAGCAGCCTCTTCAATACGCTGTTTTGGCAGACCAGTGCTGATAGCCTTAGCCATACCACCAACCTTATTGATTTCTTCAATATGCCCCCAAGACTTTTTAGCAATTGCATCAGTCAACGCTTCTACATAGTATGAACCGCCCCATGGGTCTATTACCTTGCAGACAGAGGTTTCGTCTTGCAGGAATAGTTGGGTATTGCGGGCAATACGAGCAGAAAAGTCGGTCGGCAATGCTATAGCTTCGTCCAACGCATTAGTGTGCAGCGATTGAGTGTGCCCCATAGTAGCAGCAAGCGCCTCAATAACAGTCCTAGCAACGTTGTTGAACGGGTCTTGTTCAGTAAGCGACCAGCCAGAAGTTTGAGAGTGCGTCCTAAGCGGTAAAGATTTCGGATTTTTAGGTCCAAAAGTATTAACTATCTTAGACCACAACAGCCTGCCAGCACGCAATTTAGCAACTTCCATAAAGTAGTTCTTACCGATACCCCAGAAGAAAGACAGACGAGGAGCAAAGCCATCTATTGTCAGCCCCGCTTCTATACCAGTCCTCAGGTATTCCCAGCCGTCAGCCAAAGTGTAGCCAAGCTCAATATCAGCAGTCGCACCAGCTTCTTGCATATGGTAGCCCGATATACTGATACAGTTATACTTAGGCATTTCCTTAGACGTAAAAGCGAATATATCACCAATAATTCTCATAGAAGGGTCTGGCGGATATATATAGGTATTACGCACCATAAACTCTTTCAATATATCGTTTTGGATGGTGCCTGTCAGCTCTTCGTGCTTAACACCCTTTTCTTCAGCAGCAACGATGTAGAACGCAAGTATAGGCAACACTGCACCATTCATCGTCATTGATACAGACATCTGCCCTAGCGGAATACCGCCAAATAGAATTTCCATATCTTTGATAGAGTCAATAGCAACACCAGCCATACCAACGTCACCCGCAACACGGGGGTTGTCAGAGTCGTAGCCACGGTGAGTAGCAAGGTCAAATGCAACTGACAGACCTTTCTGCCCCATCGCAAGGTTCCTGCGATAGAAAGCATTGCTTTCCTCAGCAGTAGAGAAACCCGCATACTGACGAACCGTCCAAGGCTTAGTAACATACATATTAGGATACGGTCCACGCAAGAAAGGCGCAAGACCCGCAGCCATGTCATATTTCATGTGTTCATAGCCAGCTACATCCTCTTTAGTGTAAAGGGGATTAACATCAATTTGTTCCATAGTGCGGTTAGCAAGCTCTTCAACAGTCTTGCCCGTTTCCTTTTCTATGGCACGCTTCCAATCAGCGTAAGAGGTTTTCTTGAAGTCTGTCTTAAACTTCGCGTTCTTAAAATCTGGTTTGCTCATCTTATATCCCCTTTGCTTTTTGTAAATCAGTCAATACTTTGAGGCAGTCAACGCCCATATAGATGAAATCATCTACACCAGCATCTTTATATGCCTTTTCTAAGGTAGCGTCAGCAGGTTTGCCAGCAAGGAAAACCTTAGCGCCGCTAGCCTTAGCCTTTACAGCCTTAGCTATAGCAGGAACATTTTCAGGATATAGCTTATCGCTTGAGCATATAACAACTACATCAGGCTTAGCCTTGCCAGCTTCATCAGCTAACTTATCAGCAGCATCAAAGCCATCGTTAGAAACCACCTCAAACGCACCTACTTCAAAGAAACTGCGACTGAAGTCTGCACGACCCTTGTGCTGAGGTATCGGACCAAAGTTGCCCAAGAATACCTTAACGTTTTTGCTCTTGTTAGCTGCAGTCTTTTCACGAAGCTTTTCAAATACTTCAGTGCGACGACTAGCATTCAGCTTAGCAACCTTAGCAGGTGAACCATTGCCCTTTAGAGCTGCAACTATTTCGCCTGTAGATGCGCCAGCCTCAGCAGCCTTGATAGCAGCATCAACAACGCTAGCATCAGTGCCAGCTTTCAGTGAAGACGCAGCACCGCTCTTGCGATTAGCAGCTACAGCCTTCTTGATAGCGGCAACATCAACTGGTTTTTCAGGAGCTAACGGCTTTTCAGCTAGATTTACATAGTTGTTATTACCAACTACAACATCACTGCGGTTAGCAAGTTTCTTTTCACGAGCAGCCAGCACCTTAGCGACGTCAGCTTGTGGAGTCCCTTTTTCAAGAGCCTTCACCATACCACCATCTGCATCAATCTTGCCGAGCAGTTCCCATGCGCGTTTTGCTAGGTCTTCAGTAATTGATTCTATGTAGTAAGAGCCACCTGCTGGGTCAATAGGTTGAACCAGTCCGCACTCTTCACGTAACAATATCTGAACGTTGCGCGCTATACGGCGAGAGAAATCATCACCGCGACGAACAGCTTCATCAAACGTGCCTACGTGCATGCTGTTTGCACCGCCGACAACGCCAGAGAAAGCTTCTGTCGTAGAACGGAGCATATTTACATGGTAGTCATAAACGGTCTTAGTGAAATGAGCGGTCTTTACGTGAATATTAGCAGCAACTTCGGCACCGCTTTCGCCGTAAGCCGTTACTACTTCGTTCCAAAGGATGCGAGCTGCACGAATCTTCGCTATTTCCATAAACAGGTTAGAACCTATAGAAAAAGCAAGTTGTAAGTGCTTAGCAACAACCTTAAAGGACACTCCGCGCTTGCCTAGCTGTTCAATATATTCAACAGCAGTAGCCATAGCATAAGCAAGCTCTTGGACAGCGTTAGCACCAGCGTTATTGTAAGACGAGGTGTCAACTACAATAGTTTTGAGAGCTGGAGCATTCTTTTCTGCCCAATTAGTAGTTGCAGCTAGTTGGTCATACAAAGAATCCAGTGAAGCTGGCACTTCGCCGTATTTAGCTAGTGTGCCGACAGGGTCAGCACCTATAACGCCACTAAGTTTAGCCTTAGCAGCAACGGCAAACGCAATAAAGGGAAGAGCACTCACGCCCGCATCAACACGGAACGGAGTATTAGCATCAACGCCATCAAGGATAGTCTTAACATCCTTTAGGGTGCTGACTGACACGCCCTTGCTACCCACTTGCCCATCAGGTGCCTTATCAGGGTCAGTAGCCAAACGTGAAGCGCAGTCTAGGCGCAAGCCAACAGCTTGCAAGCCGCGCGGCAGTTCAGACTTTAACGCCTTATTTACCTCAGCAGCAGTAGCTTGGTCGCACTCCTGAGCCACCACCCATGGATTGGTGATGTAGCCACCGACACTAACAGCTCGGACGTAAGGCGCATCGCCTGGCAGAGCACCAGCAAAAGCACTATTCTTGACGTCTTCCGCGTTGTAGATAGGCTTAAGCGTGATTTCTTCATAGGTTTTAGTCAACAGTTTTTTGTCAAACACACTGTCTTCAACCGTCGCCTCGCCTTTTGGTGCGAGGGCTTTCTTGGCAGCGGCTTTCCACTCATCATAGGTGGGAGCCTTAAATTCATTAAACAGAGCCATCTATACCTCCTTATAAATTGCAAATGCAACACTGTTCTAGTTTATCACAAAAAAGAAACAAAAAAAACAAAAAAATAAAAAAACCTTAAAAAACTATGCTCTTATTTTTATTGTATCACTAGGTTATGCCGAAAGCAAAGATAAACAGGAAGTATCAAGAACAGGCTTGGTAAAAAAAATGGTGGAAGGTGGGGGACGTTTGCAAGCAATAAACGGGTGTTGTATTGACAATGCTACAAGCTAAGCATATAATATTGCATAATAGAGGTATGATATGCTTAGCATTGAGACGATACAAGACAATATAAACCAGCTTGTTGACAAGTATAATGTCAAGCGCATTCATCTGTTTGGCTCTTATGCCAACGGCAATGCAACTGACAGCTCAGACGTTGACCTATTAGTTGAGTTCAATGTGGCTGTGCCCTCAATAGGTGCGGTGTTGGGTTTCGGAGAGGAGTTGAAAAGCAAGCTACAAAATGATGTTGACGTGGTTAGCTTGCCTCTAGTAAATCCTAGTGCGCTACAAATAGCTCGGACGATAACCCTATATGATAGACCGTGATAAGACGCATTTAGACAGAATGAATGTTGAAGTGGTGTTCATCAAGAACGCCATAGCTCCTCACTCGTTTGACACATTCATTATGGATGATATTCTTCAACGTGCTGTTTGTATGTCGTTGATAAACATTGGGGAGTGTGCTAGCCACCTATCCCTTGAATTCAGAAATAAACACACGGAACTTAACTGGTTTCAAATAATAGGTGTTCGTAACATAGCCGCACACGGCTATTGGCAACTCAACATGGAACAGATATGGCAAGAAGTCACTAAAGACATCCCCGAACTTGAAACGTTCTTGAACGGGCTACTATGACAAAATGACATCGTTGTGTGGTATAGCACGATAAGTCCCCGTGAGGGAGGGCATATCCTTTCCCATACACATAACGGTTATAGGCGTCTATCACTATCACTAACGAGACAAACCTTATGCTATTTGTATTCTGTCACCCAGACGAGTAACTTGCCAGTCTGAGGGTCTTGCCAGAATGAACGCACAATAACATTCAACACTACGCCACTGACTGTGAGTGATATTTTAGAGTCTATACTGCCACTACTAGCACCAGATGCATTTTGACTGCTAGTAATAACCTGTGTTGAGTCAACCTTAACGCCCTTTTGCATAGCAAGGTTCTCTATGGCACGCGCCATTGCCAGCTTCCGCTGTGCACTAATCCCGTCTATATGTGTGCCAGACTCGCCTACTGCTCCAAGCACCCCGTCTGCAGACGGTGCCCAAAACCAATACGGTTTGCCGTTCACTAGCTTGTCCGTCCCCTGTTCAGTTGCATTTTGCCCCGTTAGAGCACCAATTTGCGAACAAGCTACCAGTGTAAATATTGCTAATAGAGCAATATGTTTTAACATTGTCATAGATAGTATTCTATCACTTCTTTATATATGGTCAAGTGAAAAACCAAACAAAAAAAGAGCCCCTATGAGTTGCCTCACAACGGCTCTTTAGTTTATAGCTAATTCCTAAGAGAAATCTAACTTCTAGAACTTAGGCGCGCTAACCTTTGGAGCTTCAGCCTTAGGTGCAGCAACCTTTGGAGCTTCAGCCTTAGGTGCAGTAACCTTTGGAGCTTCAGCCTTAGGTGCAGTAACCTTTGGAGCTTCAGCCTTAGGTGCAGCAACTTTAGGTGTGGCAGGCAGGTCAGCAGCGAACGCTGTAGTAGCAACCACAAACAATGACACAATCGCAACTAGTAGAAAATTCTTCATAAGAATTACCTCAATATTTATATTTGTCGCAAAACCTAACTATCTCGCTTTAGAACGGCGAACCAAGCTGCCAATCTTTACATTTTCTAACTGCTTAGCATCGCCACTTATGGTTGCCCAGGTAGACGAATCACTGCCGAACTCGGATGCTGTAAGCGTTATCTTCGTGGGAGTAGGGCTGCAAGTCTTTCTGCCAGTTCTAGCGTCTGTAGTTACGTCAAGAGAAATCAGCTGGAACTTATCCCCTTTAGAGATGCCGTCTTTCTTGCCCACACCGATAAGTGCCATCTTTTTGCCACCACGTATTTCGTTTATGTAAGACGTAGTGCCAAATGTATCGTTAAAGAAAGCAACTGCTTTATTTAGCCCCGCTTCCATAGCCTTTTTAGACGCATCTATCATCTGGTCGGTGGTAAATACCTTCAATTCACCTACATGTGCTGTGCCTTTGCTCTTGTAGGTAGCGGTTACCTGACCTGTGCTGACATCTATCACGCTGATAGTCATTTGGGTTTCAACATTCCAGCCAGCCTGCGTTGCATTGTATGCCATAACTCCAACATTAGCAATCATAGATAGAGTGTCTTGTTTGCCGTCTTTGCCTACAAAACTAGCATTGCTCTTTTCAGTGTACTTTGAGTTGATGTAGTCAACAGAGCCAGTTACTATATATTGTGCGCCTAGTAGCCCACCCATGCTAACCATAGTATTGGGGTCAGCCATTGCCATTTGAAACTGTTGTTCTTTCAACACCGATGAAAGCCTGTTACGTGACACCACTGCTACGCTACCTAGCTTTGTAACGGTAGATTCCACTGCGCCTTGTGCAAATTCGCCAAGCATGGGGGTGATAACCTTTGATACTGAATCAAAAGATTCATTCTTTTCAGCACCGATATAAGTTGCACGTCCACTAGAAGCTACTCCTACCCTAGAGTTGCTTTGAGCACTAACTTTCGTTTCCTGCCCGCCCTGTGTAGCGGTGTTGTTAGCAAACTCAACGACAGCCACAATAGGCTTTGTGCGTTGATACAACGATTGACATTCGCTAGGAACGCTAAAAGTCACCTTATCAGTAGCTATCGGAGCAATCGTGCTTGGGTCAGTAGCTCCGCACGCCACCAACGTCAGGGCAGCTAACGGAACCAACAAAAACTTTTTGTAACTAGAACACTTCATAAATATCCTCCAAAAAATAATAAGGTATTATTATACTACCCCCCCCCCCCATTTGTCAACATTATTTATTTTTGTCACATTATTTATTTAGGACAATACCTATCGCCTCTAATAAATTTTCTGCTCTATAGTCGGGCTGGCGTGCCCAACCGCTACTCTTCAGTCTATATTCACCTGCACCGTATCCTGTGTTGAGCATTATAGTCCTGCAGTTCATCTTAAAGCCTGTTTGAATATCGCCGTATTTATCCCCGACCATAGTCATTCTAGTCGTATCTATCGGCAGTTCCGCTATAGCCTGTTCTAGCATACCAGTATCAGGCTTGCGGCAACGACACACCATTCGGTATTGCTCTATTTTAGCATCTGGGTCGTGCGGGCAATAGTATATGGCATCCACACGTGCCCCGCCCCTAGCGAGTCTTGTTTTCATCTCGCCATGTAGCTCATGCATCACCTCTTCAGTATAGAAACCCTTTGCTATGCCAGATTGGTTCGTCACTACAACGGCTAAATATCCGTGTGTATTCAACATCCTAATGGCTTGTGCCGCAAAGGGGTATAAAATAAAATTATCAGCATGGTTTATGTAGCCGCCATCTACGTTGATAGTGCCGTCTCTATCTATAAACACTACAGGTTTCTTCATGCCCATAATGTCAGCTCCTCAATATATCTAACGCTTTCTCGTGCAATGCTCTGCCACGTGTAGCTACTACGTTGCCCGTAAAGTTATAAAGCGTAATCTCTCCGCCGTCCCAGTCAGTAATAAAGCCGCCCGCACCTTTTACCACAGGGAGCACTGCGGCAAGGTCATATATTTTCAAATCGGCCTCTACAATAATATCAATATGCCCATTAGCAAGCAACCCGTAAGAATAGCCGTCCCCGCTAAAACTGGTGACCCCAGCAAAGGAGCGGAGCTTATTAAACTTTTCTAGCTGGCTACCCTCATCAAACATCAGTGGAGTGGTGCAACTCAGCCTAATAACGCCGTTAATATCAGCCTCGCCCGCCTTACAAGTTGTTCCGTTAAATACCGCTCCCGCACCAACATTTACACAAATGTCGTCAGCGAACCAACGCTCCTTTAATATAGGCTGTGATATCAGCCCCATATATGGTGCGCCGTTTTTCATTAAAGCCACTAGCGTGACAAAGGTCGGCTTGCCACAGGCAAAGGCTGACGTGCCGTCTATTGGGTCTATCACCCATGTATAGAGTTCACCGCCGTTAGAAACATCAGCGTCCTTGATGCCACGTTCCTCGCCTACTATAGAATGCTCTGGGAAATGTGTTTCAATATATGCTCTGAGCGTCGTTTCAATCTCAACATCAGCTTTTGTAACTAGAGGGGAGCGTCCACCCTTTAACCCCATACCATATAGCTCGTCTTTGCGAAAATATTTTATGGCAATCTCGCCCGCCATGTCCGCAAGCTTTTCAAGTGCAGCCCTATGTGTCAAGTTCAAAGTTTTGATTTTCCCTTGCGCAATACTTTTTTAACCTCATCTACTTGCTCTTTGCGGAATACTTTGTTGGCATTACCATAGGCAAAATTGAACGTGTCCTGCAAACTGCCACTTATAACACCAGAATCAACAGCCTTCTTTATGCTATTCCCGTCTGCCATAAATGATGATATAGCTACCAGTATGCTACCAGCATATACTGCACCTATGACAACACCTGTTATCCCGCCTACAATCCTACTGAAAAACCCTATTGGCAGTGCTCGCCTACCCGAAACTGGGAAGACAATGAACAGCTGACAGATAGATGATGCCAACATAAATATAATCACCAAAAATCCCTTTTCTACGTGGACATCGTGCTCAAAACCAATCTCCGATACAATATTACTTATATATGGCAGTAATAAATATGCAATACCCAGCGAAATCAGCACTACTACAAGACGTACCAACTCACCCAATAGTCCACGCCTTAAACCTAACAACAGATAAATGATAAGTGCACCTGCACAAACAATGTCAACAATATGATTCACGATTTCTACCCTACCCTAATAATTCTTTTAGCTTTGTGCTTACTGTTTTCCCATCAGCACGACCATCAACTTTAGCCAATACTTTTTTCATCAACTCGCTGAAACTATTCTTCGGGTCAGTACCCCCCAGTTCAGCTATAGCCGCTTTAATAATCTCTAACAGTTCACCGTCGCCTAGCTGCTCAGGCACATACTTTTTCAGAGCATCTATATACTGCTGTTCTTTATCAGCAAGGTCTTGACGGTTATTTTTAACGTAAATCTCAATAGCTTCTTTATTCTTTTTGATAATAGACTGCACTGTGCGGACAACATCGGCATCCTCAAAGGTTTTCATAGTATTGATTTCGGCGTTCTTAATCTCTGCCTTTAGCATACGCACCGCCTCCAGAGCGAACGTTGCCTTGCTTCTCATGTAGCTCTTCATATCTTCGTTGATAATATCTTTTAACATCATTCACTTTACCCCTAATTATTATTTATGTATATTAACGGCTCATTATCTCCGCCATTCTGAGTAGCGATTTGTCTAATGGCTTTGTATTAGAGAGCACTTCGCTTATAGGCACAGGCACAATCTTGCCACTCTGCCAGCCCGTCATCACCCCGTGAGTGCCTTCCATTAGAAGCTCCACTGCAGACAGCCCCATCCTCGTGGCTAGCAGTCTATCATAGTGAGTCGGAGAGCCACCACGCTGTAAATGCCCTAGCACCGTTATGCGCGTATCAAAGCCACCTATCAGCTCAAATGCTTTGCCAAAGTCATAAGCGGAACCCGCGCCTTCAGCCACTATTACAACACTGCGCGAACGCCCCTCGTCGTAGCGTTTCTTTATCTTTTTAATAATATCATCAAGGTTGAACGGCACCTCTGGTATCAACACCGCCTCAGCACCGCACGTTACAGCCGTAGTAATAGCCAGATAACCACAATGCCTGCCCATTACCTCTACTATAAATGTTCTGTCGTGCGAGCTAGCCGTATCATTCAACATATCAACACTACGGACTATTGTATTCAAGGCGGTGTCCACGCCGACCGCTAAATCGGTGCCATATATATCGTTATCAATAGAGCCGGGTATTCCTATCACAGGAATGTTGTAGTCCTCAAACAACACTTTTGCTCCCGTGAGCGAACCATCGCCACCTACAACTACTATGCCGTCAAGATTATTTTTACTGATATTGTCAAGAGCAATTCTCTGCCCCTCTTTAGTCTTAAACTCTAAACAGCGCGCACTGCGCAACACAGTGCCACCACGTTGTAATAGATTGGAGGCATCTTTGCTCTCAAGCGGTCTGATATGCCCATCAATAAGCCCTCTGTAACCAGCCTCAATTCCGAACGGGGTGATGCCGTTATAAAGGCACGTCCGAACAAAGCTGCGGACAACAGCATTCATACCGGGGCAGTCGCCCCCGCTGGTGAGAATACCTATATTTTTCATATTCTATAACGCCCCCGCTATCAAGCAAACATAGACATAACACATTTTTGGTATGTCTGTCAAATGATTTGTTGCAACTAGACCAACCACAATTTACTCCCCCTCAGGTGGGTGTTACCGCTGTTTTCACTAAAGCGGGCGACGGGTCTCGAACCCGCTACCTACAGCTTGGGAAGCTGTCGCTCTACCAGGTGAGCTACGCCCGCATAAGACTTTCCACAATAATACATCTTCATAACTGTGTCAACAATTTTTTACTTACTAATTCCTGTTTTTGTAATACTATCTTGGTCTACGTCAGACGGCAAGCTAAACAGAGAATATAAGGACAATGTGGTTGACTATCGCCGACACCTTGTAGTATAATATATATGTTATGAACGCAAATAAAGAATTGATAGCTATTACCACCCCCCCCCCCCCCCGCAAACTCAATGCTGGAGCTTATTTTCAGGATTTAGTTCTGATATTCAACGAATTGTAGCGGCTCTGCAAGATGATATTTCTAAAACATTATTCTGGGGCAGGTTAGAAAGCCTGCTGGTCGGCAATAATGGACCATTCTACAGGGCACTTATGCATTCATATAGCAATTTACTAGGTGATGCGCTAATATCAGCAATTAGAGATAATGCCGTTTCTAATCTAGTCTTTCATATATCTAACCCTGAAAATTTTTGGCGCATAGAGCCACTTTCTAAATCTATGCAATATCTAGGTGTTAATTCTGTAGCTTTCTGTTTAGGGCAAAACAAGCTAGAAGACAGTAAATATAAACTACCTAACGTATCCATTGTCTCTGAGCAGGACTTAAAAGCAAGCGATGGCGATTTTACGTTTGTATCTGATGATGAGAGGGGCTTAAACTTGCTTGCCTTGCGAGTGAAGCACATCATAAAGAACAAAACTAGGGTTATACCACCAAACAAAGACTTGCCTAATCAATATTTTGAAACAGATATATTTGAACCTTGTCCCAACGAAATATTTGTAGATGGCGGTAGCCTTGATATGTCTAATAGTATAAGTTTTACTAAATGGTGTAATAACAACTATAAGTTGATATATGCGTTTGAGCCTGATGCTAACTCATATCAAAAATGCATAGATTTAGCTGGCAAAGACGAGCGTTTAGCGGGTAGATGTCAGGTATATAACGCTGGCTTATGGGATAAAAAGGAAACAATATCGTTTTCGTCTAACCTAGGCACAGGCTCATATATAAACGACCTTGGGGATAGCAAGATAGACGCCGTGCCACTTGATGAAATACTAGACGGCAAACCCGTCACGTTTGTGAAACTAGATGTTGAAGGGGCAGAGGTAAGGGCGTTAGCTGGTATGGCACAAACTATTCGCAAATATAGACCAAAACTAGCTGTCAGCATATACCATAAACCAGACGATTGTCTTGCTATCCCGCTATATATACTCAACCTGATACCTAGCTACAATTTCTACATACGCCACTACAGAACAGACCTGTTAGAGACTGTCCTATACTGCATATAAATTGGTCAGCAGAACCTAGTGTTAGCGTCCAGCAAATGAGCATAGCACTCGGCTTACATAGCCGAGCAGGTGAAGTCAACGTTACGTAGCAGTGCAACTAACTGGCAGCTGATTTCGCCTCTTCTGCCGCTTTCTTCATACTTTTGGTATTTTTGCATTTAGGGTAGCCACTACATGCTAGGAATGGTCCTCTAGCACTGCGCCTCACTACCATCTGCTTGCCGCATTTTTCGCAGACACCCATCTGTTCAACTTTCTTTTTATCTTGCAGTATGAACTTTCCGTCATCATCCGCCTCCACGCTAGCGGTGAACTTGCAGTCGGGATAGTTAGCACAGGCAGCAAACACACCGCGTTTGCCAGATTTCAGCACCACATCTCCGCCACATTGCGGACATTTATCGCCTACCTTTTCCCCCACCTCTATTACATGGAGCTTGCCGTTGGGGAGCTTTATATGGCTCTTAATGTTCTTACACTCTGGATAGCCACTGCACGCCAGCATCTCACCAAATCGTGTCCGTTTCAGCACCATATCGGCACCGCATTTCTCACATTTAATACCAGTTTGTTCAGCTGGTTTCTTTGCTACCAGCGTTATATTGCCATCCTCGCCACGCGAATAGTCTGATGTGAACGAGCACTCAGGGTAGCCTGTGCAGGCTATAAACTGTCCCATCTTGCCGTATTTTACAGCCAGCTCCTTGCCACAGGTAGGGCATTTAATGTTAGGAACGCGCAAATCAGCCTGCAAATCGGTCTCCGCCTTAGCAAGCTCATCAGAAAAACTGCCGTAGTAGAAATCTTTCAGCAGTTTCAACCACTTTTCATCCCCCGCCTCCACCTTGTCAAGCCCCGCCTCCATATCAGCGGTGAACTTGGTGTCAAATATATGTGTGAAGTTCTGCAGTAATAGCTTCAACACCGTCCTGCCAAGCTCGGTAGGAAATATGCGCTTCTCCTTCATCTCAACGTATTCACGCTCAACTATGGTTGATATGATAGATGCGTATGTTGAAGGTCTGCCGATAGCCTTTTGTTCCAGTATTCGCACTAGGCTCGCCTCAGTAAATCGTGGTGGCGGTGTGGTAAAGTGCTGTTTTTTATCATAAGTTTGTTGTTTCAAGCCATCGTTCTTATCTACGTTCAATAATGCTCTAGTCTCTTCATCGGCAGAGTCATCGTCCAGCCCCTCAGTGTATAGGGTAGTATAGCCTGCAAACTTCAGCACCCTGCCACTTGTCCTAAACCCATAGTCGCCATTGTTTATCAGCACAGTGGTTTGTTCGTATAGGGCATCAGCCATCTGACTAGCCATAAACCGTTCCCAGATTAGCTTATATAGCTTATATTGTTCAGGTGTCAGATATTTCTGGATACTGGCGGGCGTTCTAGTAGGTGACGTGGGGCGGACAGCTTCGTGTGCATCCTGCACATTAGCTTTAGCCGCTTTTTTTGTCTTTCTGCCACCGAGATAGTCTTTGCCATAAGTAGTTTCAATGTAAGCAGCCGCAGCCTGCTCCGCCTCCGGCGATATGCGGGTGGAATCCGTCCTCATATAGGTGATAAGCCCTTGACTGCCCTCACTGCCAAGCTGCACCCCCTCATAGAGCTGCTGAGCAATAGACATCACGCGTTTAGCACTAGCAGATAATTTGCGGATAGCCTCCTGTTGCAGCCTTGCAGTGATGAAAGGCTCTGGGGCACTGGATTTCACATTTTTCTTCTCTATATCATCAATGGCAAAACCATCACTAGAAAGGGATGCGAGCACTTTGTCGGTCTCTTTTTCGTTCTTCAGCTCTAGTTTTTTACCTTTATGCTTATCAAGCATAGCTTTCAAGTTGCCTTTCAGTTTGCCTTTGACATCAAATACTTGAAAATCAGCCTCTACAGTCCACGATTCAACAGGCACAAACTTTTCTATCTCCATCTCCCGCTCGCAGACCAGACGCAGGGCTACTGACTGAACACGCCCAGCTGATAGCCCGTATTTAAGGGGTTTCCACAGCAGTCTGCTGACCTTATAGCCCACAAGCCTATCTAATATACGGCGCGATTGCTGAGCATTAACGCGATTCATATCAAGCTCACCTGGGTTTGCAACAGCGTCTTTAATTCCTTGTTTGGTGATTTCGTTGAAACGGACGCGCTGTATATTTTTATTTTTTGTCTTTATCTGTTCTTGAATATGCCATGCTATAGCCTCCCCTTCGCGGTCGGGGTCAGATGCGATAAATACGGCATCTGCCGTGCCAGCGGCTTGTTTAAGCTTTTTCACTACCTGCTCTTTGCCGGGCATTACCTCGTATGTAGGGGCAAAGTCATTCTCTATATCAACACCAAGACCTTTTTCTGGCAGGTCAACGATATGCCCGACACTGGCAAGCACTTCGTAATCTTTGCCGAGATAGCCTCCAATAGTTTTAGCCTTTGCAGGCGATTCCACAATAATCAGATTTTTTGACATAACCCACCCTTATTCATCTCCCCAAGAAAAGTATTAGTTATATTGGCACTTGTCAAGAGGTATTTATTATAGCTGATATTTCCGTTGACAACGTTTGTCGGCTGTTGTATCCTTTTTTGCAAATAAGGAGATTTTTATGGCGATAGAGTTAAACGAAAATAATTTTTCAGACGAGGTTTTGAAGTCAACCACCCCTGTGCTAGTGGATTTTTGGGCTACTTGGTGTATGCCGTGCAAGATGTTAGCTCCTACCATAGATGCAGTTAACGATGCCTACGCTGACAAGCTGAAAGTTTGCAAGCTGGATGTTGATAAAGCACAGAATGTAGCCTCCAAATATGGGATTATGAGCATACCCGCAGTTCTGTTATTTGTGAAAGGCGAGGTTGCTGAGCAGCTTGTCGGCACCCAGCCCAAAGCTGTCTTTGATGATATGCTTAAAAAGTATATAAAATAGATGTCAATGGCTGAAACACAACAGACAGACCACTCGCGTATGACGGATGTTCTTAAAGAACTGAAATCGGTAATCGGCAATACTTTTGGCGAGGTGTCGGCTGGTGGCGGACAATCCCTTGAAAATGCTTTTGGTTTTTCTGTGCCAGAACAAGACCTTACACTGGTTAAAGAACAGTTGCGTCTAACGGAATACCTGCTGCAGATAAGGACGTTGAAGCTCAACGAATTGACGGATAAGACAGCAATCCAAGAGTCATCATTATCAGGGCTGATTGAATTATTTGTTTCCTTCTGTGGTGGCGAACTTCGTATCCAGCAACTTTTAGATAGCGTTGCCTCTATGATGTCCTCAAAGGTAGCGTTCTGGTTAGAACGCGATGACAACGTCCAAATGTATTCATCAGGGCTGACGGAAAGAGAAACCGAAAGCATTATAAATAGAGTGCTTGAGTATGGCGAAGCAAATGGTTGCTTGACGTTTAACGACAAATGCGGATGTGTGCTTGTGTTCAGCAGGAAAACCCCTGATGACAAATTTACTGACTATGAACGCAAGTTTGGGGAACAGCTATCGAAGATAGTGTTTTCTGCAACACCTGTTATATAATACTATGAATAGGCTCAAAATCTGGCTATTGGCAGCTCGTCCGCGTACGTTGACTGCCTCTGTCAGCCCTGTAGTCGTGGCTTGGGCACTGGCTTTTAAGGCGGGCAGTTTCCATATAATCCCTGCATTGTTCTGTATGCTTGTAGCAATGTTCGCGCAAATCGCAGCTAACTTTGCCAACGATTATTTTGATTATAAGAGCGGAGCAGATGGTGCTGGCAGAACAGGACCGAAACGAGCGGTTGCCTCTGGCTGGGTGACTCCCGCTGCTATGATGAGGGCTGTATTTATCAGCCTGTCTATAACGGCAGTTTGCGGGCTAGGGGCGATATTATACAATGGCGACTACAGACTGATAGCATTAGGTATCGTTATAGGCGTATGCGTTATAGCATACTCCGCTGGTCCGTATCCATTCGCTTACCATGGGTTAGGTGATGTCGCTGTGTTGCTATTTTATGGCATAGTTCCCGTGTGCTTTACCTACTACGTGCTGGCGGGAGAGTTTCGTTTAATAGTTTGCCTACTCTCCGTTGCTGTGGGGCTGTTGAGTGTAAATATATTGCTCGTTAATAACTACCGTGACTATACAGAGGATAGCGTCAGTGGCAAACGCACTACCATTGTAATATTTGGACGCAGTTTCGGCAGATATTTTTACTTATTCAATTGCACTTCAACGTTAGTTCTTACGTTAGCTGCCCTGCGAGAGCTGGAGATATTGCCCCTTGTGCTCTTTTCCGCTGGATTCATAGCTATGTCTGCGCACACGTACTACGGACTGAATGTGAAAGACGCTCAAGCACTTAATACCGTGCTGGGGCACACCGCACGAAATGCACTACTCTATGCAGTGGCAGTGTCAGCACTGCTTGCTAATATGTCATATATAGCATTTCAGTTGTCGCACTAGAGAAAAGCGCGCATTACCTGCCTACCACCCTTGCCAATGCATAAGCTATCAAGTTTGCCATAACTATGCTTGCCCCAGTAGGGATAGAAAATAGTAGTGAACCGAGCAACCCAGCTAGCAGACAGACAACTGACACCGTTGCGGCACATATAATTGTGCAACGAAATGTGCTGAATATACGCATAGCGGTGATTGCAGGGAATACCAGCAGGCTTGACATCAGCATTGCCCCCATAATACGCATACCCACCACCACCACAAGTGCCGTCAAGGCAGCTAAAAGCGTCCTATATCTATCAGTATTGACTCCTATCGCACGAGCAAAGCTCTCGTCAAAGGTAATCGCAAAGATTTTATTGTAAAAGACAACATACAGCACCAGCACTAACAGTGCTATACCTACACCAAGATAAACGTCAGATTTGCTGACCGCCAGTATTGAGCCGAATAGGTAGCCGCCCACGTCCGCATTGAAACCCTGTGTACACGATACCACAATAATACCTATTGCCAGCGCACTGCTAGACAGGATTGCAATAGCCGCATCCCCCTTTAGCCTGCCACACTCGCCTAGCTTTAAGAGCACATAGGCAGCGAGTAGCGTCAAAGGGATTGCAACATATAGCGGGACAAGGTTCAGTGCCATAGCAACTGCCAACGCACCGAACCCCACGTGGGACAATCCATCGCCTATCATAGAGTATCTTTTTAAGACTAGACTTACGCCAAGCAGTGCCGCACATATAGACATAAGCGTGCCAACCAGTAGCGCACGAACAACAAAGCTATATTGAAAGAGTTCAACTATGTTATACATGGATACACGCCACAAGTTTTTTATATATGTCAGTCTCTACATAGTCAGCCGTTTTGCCAAAAAAAAGTGGCGATTTATGCATGTGCAATATCTTGTTAGCGCAGCGCACAGCACTGACCACGTCGTGTGAAATCATCACAATAGTAAGCTTGCGCTCTTTGTTGAGCTTGTCAAGCAACATCTGCAGTTCGCCTGTCATAATAGGGTCAAGTCCCGCCACAGGTTCATCTAGCATTAACACTCGTTCGCTGGCACACAATGCCCTAGCTAATAACACACGTTGTTTCTGCCCACCTGATAGATTTCGGTAAGGCTCGTCAGCAAGCTCATCTACCTGCAAGTATGCCAAGTTCTCACGCACCTGCGCTCTGTCCTCATCTGTGTAGAACGACAAAACCCCCTGCCTGTTAAGTCGCCCCGATAGGACAATCTCAAACACGCTGGCAGGAAAATCTCGCTGTGCTGGGGTACGCTGTGGCAGATAGCCTATCTGTGAGCGTTGCAAGCATGTCAACCTAACACAGCCGTCTGCAAGATTTACAATGCCTAATAAACCTTTCATTAGGGTGCTTTTGCCCGAACCATTCTCTCCGATTATGCATAGGTAGTCCCCTGCATCTACCGACAAGTTGACGTTTGATACGGCAATACGCCCGTCATAGGTGATAGATACATCCTCTGCAACGATTATGCTATTTGCTGAAAAAGCGTCCAAAGTTGACCTCTAACTGCTCTGATAGTTTGTCTAGTTTAACGTCTTTGCGGGTTGCCACGTATTCTGCCGTTTTCACTATATACGCAGGTTCGTTCTGCCCGCCACGATATGGGATTGGTGCTAAATACGGAGAATCCGTCTCTATAAACAGCCTGTCAAGTGGCACAATATCAAGGCTGTCTTGTATCAACGTTGCTTTCTTATACGTCAAATTGCCCGCATAAGAGAAAAATACATTGTCCCTGCCCAGCCCCCAATCAAGTAGCAGTTTATCGCCTGAAAAGCAGTGAAATAATATCTTGTGCCACTTATCGGGTAGCACATTATCAAGTATTTTAATGGTGTCCTCTGATGCATCCCTAGTATGTATTACTAATGGCAGATTTACTGATAAAGCAATATCAATCATCACAGCAAATACACTCTGCTGAATGTCTTTAGGTGATATATTACGATAGTAATCAAGTCCCACTTCGCCTATTGCCAACGTCTTGCTAGACTTTGCCATACGCTCAAATTCAACTATTTGAGCCGCCTTAAAGTCCGCCGCATCGTGCGGATGCACTCCAACTGCCACAACGATATTATCATAGTGCGGATTATTCGCTAGCTCAAACGCCCGCCTGCTGTCGGCTATATCTGTGCCTATAGTGATAAATCGCTTTACGCCAGCCGCCCTCGCCCTAGCCAATATGCCACCAATATCAGTGGCAAGTGGTGCGCTGTGTATATGGCAGTGAGTATCAGTCCACATTATCTCTTACCTGTCATTTCTTACTGCCAACAACGTCTTTCACTGTATCTATGACTGATTTCACGTTCACACTCCCGCCGTCTTTAATAGCAACCTCTCCCGTCTGCGTGATATGGAAGAAATGCTGTGCGGTTAGGTCTATCCCCGCTTCAATGAATACATCTTGCATATTCTGAAACAGCTCCGAATATACGGCGGGCAGTATGTCAACGCACTTTGTAGCAGCATTCAGCTGATAGGTGGCGTAAAAGTCCTCTAACCCCAGCTGCTGAACCCACGGTTCTGGCGTCTTTTCTATATATTTTGCACGTTTAGCCGCCTCAACCAGCAACTTATGAATCTGTCGCCATGGCACAGCATAGCCCATAGTCATATTTACGTAGATTATCATAGAACCATCTGCCTCTATAGCTTTGTTGTAGTTGATAGAGCTTGATGAAACGAGCATCGTATTAGGCATTGTAATATGTTCATTCTTGTGTGTTACAATGCGCGTCACCATAGTAGACTTCTCCACAACAAAACCTATCACATCGCCTACCTTAATTCTATCTCCCACCTTGAATGGACGCATATAGGTAATGACAAGCCCCGCAACAATATTGCCGATTGCCGATGATGAGCCTAACGAAAATAGTAAGCCTGCGAATATTGACACACCCTTAAATGCGGCAGATTCAGAACCCGGCAGATATGGATATATAATTGCCGCCAGAAATGCATATAAAATGTATTTTAAGAGCGTGTAAGTCGGCTTTGCCCAGTCAGGGTAGAACCCGCCTAGAACAAGTCGCCCTTTTGCTATCTCTTCTGATATGAACTCCATCCCGCGCAGAACATATCTGGCAATAAACACAATGACAGCAATGGTGAATAGATTTGGTATGTAAAATATAAAACTGAAAAATATAGTCTCAATAGGATTAAACACATAACCCCACAGCGTAACCGCTAGGCTACGTGTTATCGGGAATATACCGAATATCAGCGGTATAGTGAGGAATAGAAAAATCGCAATAGCTAAATAATGCACACCTCTCAGTGCTATCAGTGCTATATTTGTAATTTGGTGAGTGTTTAGCAACTGATAGTGCTTCACTCTGATTGGCTTAAAGCGAGCTGCTCCAAATGCAGGCAGTAGTCGGAACAGCTTGCCGAACAGCTTATTTATCTGCTTGATTGCAAATATCTGTATGGCTATAACTAACGCCAACAGCAACAGCCGTTGAACAATCGCCATAACAGCATCTATTGAAAAGGCATCTATAATGCTGGATATTGACATTTTGTCCGTTGTCGCTTGTGCGGCAGTGCTTACATTATCAGTAACCACACCCGCCGAAACATTGTCAGCAGTCAACTTAACTCCCCAAGCATTTACATAGCTTGCGTTGTCCGCAACGTTTGCACCCATACACACCCTTTGTACAAAACCCCGCCACCCAGCGTGGTTGTTACATGCCTTGTGACTTTTTCTCTAATACCTAACGAATAGTATTACTACTATTGCAACAAACAGCTTTTCATTCAACACTTTAGCACCTCCAGTGCGCATTAAAAGCCAAACAAGACTTTTAACAGGGCAAGGATAGTAGCCAGTTTTCTTCAGCTTTGCCGTATTTCTCCACGTCTTCGTTAGTCTATTGTGGCATCTACACGGCAATAAAGCAATACTTTTTATTAAAGAGCTACAGAATAGCATTGTTATGTGATTTAATGTTGGAAGCAGAAATGAAGTAGTCGTATTGACAATGCCATAAACTAGACATATAATGTTGCGTAATAGAGGTATGAGGGGGTGGAGCATGACAACTGTCCTAAAGATTAACGGAATGAGCTGTGAGCACTGCGTTGCACACGTAAAAGAGGCACTGGAAGGTATCGCTGGGGTGAGGTCGGCAAGTGTCAGCCTAGAGAAGAACAATGCAACCGTTGAGCATGCCGAAAACGCCACACTGGACGCGATGAAAGTAGCAGTAGAGGATGCGGGCTACGATATTGTCTAGCAAAAATGTCTGAATCTATAGAGTTTTTAAGCACCAGCAAGAAAATGAGTCGCCTCGTTGCCCAGCTGGAACAGGTGGCACAAACAGACGTATCTGTCCTAATAACTGGGGAGCGTGGCACTGGCAAAAATGCCTGTGCCCGATTGCTTCACGAAAAGAGTAGCAGGGCTAACGACGAGGCTGGTTTTGTTATAGTGGTGGCTGCTAATATCAGCGAAGACGGGTTTAGAGATGCCCTAGCCTTACAGCGTAGTGGCACGCTATATGTGGACGAGGTAGCGGAGCTGTTGCCAGAAAATCAAAATCTACTATTAGGACATTTGTCTGGGTCGGGTGGCATCCCTTTCAGACTGATAGCGTCTCACACGGGCAGAGCAGAACATCTGGCGCGGGATAAACGATTTGCCTCTGAACTTTACAATCTGCTAAGTGTTTCAAAGATACGACTAATCCCCCTAAGGGAGCGCAAGGACGACGTGCCGCTCCTAATATCAGCGTTTATGAATAAATATAACACGGAATCCAGTGCCAACAAAAAGCTGTCAGATGAGGCGATGAGAATGTTGCTAGAATGTTCATGGCCGGGCAATATATATGAGTTAGAAAGTGCTGTTCAATATGCTTTTCAGCGTTCACGCACTGCTCTGATAATGCCACAGAGCCTGCCGTTGTGGGTGTCTGTGCCTAGCTATCAATCTAAAAGCGGGGAAAACCTGAGCGAAGAGCTTTTCCGCATAGCCAGTGAGTTTATGAGCGTTGCAGAACAGGTGAAAACGTTTAATGTGTATGATAGCTATAAGGAGCTAGTATTCCCGCCGTTGTTGCGGGCGGCGATGTCAATCACTAACGGCAATATATCTCGCGCAGCCACCCTGCTAGGCATTACCCGAAATACATTCAAAAAACTGGTAAAGGGGGTTAAAGGGGAAGTAGGACAAGCTCGTTGAGCTATATAATGCCATATCAGGTGCGCATTACAACGTCTCAGACGGTGTTATAATCAACACCCTAAAGAACGTCTTGTTTAACTGAATGTTAATAAAGGACATAATGGCAAGGTATTAAAAGCAAGCGGAACACTTGGGGACTATGCAGAGTTCATAGAGGTAGTTAAACGGGAGACAAAGGGTATAAATAGTAGGGACAAGGGTGCATTAGCGGAGGCAATGGAAAGGGCGATAAGGGAATGTATAAGTAAGGGGATATTGAAGGATTTTTTAGTTGATAATTCAACGGAGGTAATGAACATGTTGACAGAAGAGTTTGACCTCAACGTAGCACAACAAGTTTGGCTAGAAGAAGGCGTTGAAATAGGCTTTGAGCGGGGACGCGAAAGAGAGAGACAGGAAATGTCGCACAGGCTCTTGTCGCTTATGAACAGCGGAGATATGCAGTCTGTAAAGACTATGCTTGAAAACATCTCTAAGTCTGACAAAACAACAACAAGAACATAAAAGGGTTGATGGGCTTATTGTCTATTGAGGCAGAACAGCCATCATTTTAATTGCAGTTCTTCTAAAGCAGTTATACAGTTATCAATCTCTCCGCCATTATTCCAGTTCATTATTTCAGCTTCAGTGAGTGGAATTTCTGTTTTGTTAGGCTTTACGCATACTCCTTTTATAGCCTCATCATTTTTGTATGTAAATTTGAACTTCGTTTGTCCGTTAGGATAGTAGAGTTTATATAGTCCCTCTCTCTTACCGTTTATATATGTGAGCTCCCCATCTAGTTTTCCATCTTCGTCATAACTTTTTGCCAGCCCCGACCTGATATAGGTTTCTGTTGTATTATCCAAGATATGTGGAATAGTCCATGAAAGCTTACCACTATCGTGATATTGATACTCTATTGCAGCCAAGTATCCCTCAACTGACACAGAATAGTTTGAATGCTTAAACACAAGACGGTCATTAGCATCATATATGTTATAACCTTTCTTTATTCCATTGACAAATTCTTCTTTATCCTTCTCCCCATCCGAAAGGTAGCCATATCCTGTGCCATATTCCGTGCCATTACGTTTTCCTTTTACTAGAGGTACTTCCCATTGTAATGGCTTACTAGTATCGTTGTCTGTATATCTGACAAGTTTGCCATTACCTGTAAATAGGTTGCCGTCTTTGTCAATTAGGTCTATCCTACTTTTATCTTTCCAAAACAGGTCTTTGTATATTACGTATGTAGCGTCTTCTGCATTTACGTATTGGCAGAACACAGCAGTGAATAATATCAAAATGATAAATGCTCGTAGTTTTTTCATAATAACCCTCCTTATTAGGTTGTTTTTAATTTCTAACCAATCTTTCTAGTGTGGCGGAACAGCCATTATTTTAATTGCAGTGCTTCTAAAGCAGTTATACAGCCACCAATAGGTTCACCATTATTCCAGTTCATTATTTCAGCTTCAGTGAGTGGAATTTCTGTTTTGTTAGGCTTCACGCATACTCCTTTTATAGCCTCATCATTTTTGTATGTAAGTTTGAACTTCGTTTGTCCGTTAGAATAGTAGAGTTTATATAATCCCTCTATCTTACCATTTACATATGTGTACTCCCCCTGTAGTTTTCCATCTTCGTAATATCTTTTTGCTAGTCCCGACCCGATATAGGTTTTTGTTGTATTGTCCAAAATACGTGGAACAACATTTGAGAGCTTACCACTATCGTGATAAGAATAACTCATTGCAGCCAAGTATTGCCCAACTGACACAGAATAGTTTGAACTCTTAAACACAAGACGGTCTTGAGAGTCATATATGCTATTACCTTTCCCTATTCCATTGACAAATTCTTCTTTACCCTTACGCCCATTCGAATAATATAAATATCTTGTGCCATTACGTTTTCCATTTGCTAGAGGCACCTCCCATTTTGATATTATACTGGATTCATTGTCTGTATGATACACAAGTTTGCCATTACCTGTAAACAGGTTGCCGTCTTTGTCAATTAGGTCTATCCTACCTTTCCAAAACAGGTCTTTGCCTATTACGTATGTAGCGTCTTCTGCATTTACGTATTGGCAGAACACAGCAATAAATAATACCAAAAACGACAACATTTTTTTCATGGTGACTCTCCTTATATAGAATTCCAATCATAGTTGGATAATTCAATGTATACACCGTTGCTTATAACTAACCCAGCGCAACGCTTGCGCAAATACAAGGAGCAATCGCGCTGACCTCTAACAGCTCACAAGGTAGTGTAGCGTTATTATTCATTCACTCAACACTTCAGATAAGGAAGTTCCCGTTTTGTTTCCATACCACCACAACGTTATATTTTTAGGACAGCTAATCTTATCAAACCTTATCAAATGTTCCTCATCTTTATCTGTTGGGTGATAAAATAAACTAAATTTTTCATCTACTGCCTTACTTTCGTTGTTTATAGGACTTGCACGTCTACCCTTACTATTTACTGTGCTACAACGAAGTTGAAGAAGTAATGTGTATTCGTTTATCTCTTTATTTACAGCCTTTCTTATAGCTTCTCGCACCCTTTCAGCCACATAGTTTAATTCATAAGTTTTGTTCTTTTCTAGCTTGTCAGCAACTTCTCTAATATATTCACGTACTGGTTTGCCGTAGTTTTGCCTCTCAATTTTTTCTTTCTGAGGTTCACTCTCAAAACCGTTTTCAATAAAGACTATAAATGATTTTAATAGATATTGAAGTTCTGTAGATATTGGGTCTATCTCCCCAGTAGACTCCTCGCGTAAAATATCCTTCAGCTTTTTTGCAATACATTTCCACAAGATAACGTTAAAATGTTCTTTCAAACGACCTTCAATTTCACATACCATTTTACTTTTATCTGGACATATTAGAATTAGCGACATTTGGCAATTATCTTGTCGTGCTTTTTCTCTCAATCCTTCAAATTCATCTTCTATTTGACGTTTATCAATCATAGAGTCTATGCGCACTTTGTTCTCTATACCCAAAATAAACTCCAAATTGCCGTTTTTATCACGGAACCACACGCACACATCAAGACGTCTTTCATTTTTGTTGCTAGCCGTTAAAGATGTATCTAATGGTTCTTCTCCATATACTTCAACTTTATACTCACGCGGATTTTTTGAGTATTTTTTCATAAATTGCTCACGTTCTAGCAATCCTGTTATTTTTTTAAGAAAACAACTCCCTAGCCCGTGGTCGCCAGTTGGGTCTAACAGATATGCTAAAACAGCAGAGACGTTCCGTTCGTCCACTCTACCAGAGTATGAAGCCAAGACTTTAAATATATTCATAAGACACCTCCAATAATACCTTTACTTTTGTGGAGCGATATATTTCACAGCACCGCTCTCATCATCTGTTTTCCAACGCTGTAGCTTATATACTCTTTTTGAGCCACCAAGCACAGTAGTATAAGTAAAAGTTCCATTAACCTTAAACCAGCCCTATTACCTCCTAATAATGTTTGAAACATCATAGCCTATGTCTTACAAGTTGTCAAATATTTAGCTTTTAAGCTCTAATATATAGACCACAAATATTCAAACCTTTGTAAATAGCGTTCATCACTATCCTCTATGAAAACGCAGTTTTCCGAGTTTGCATTACTGGCAGGATTAGTCCAGTTAAACGAGCCAGTCACAACAATTCTGCCATCAAACACTGCAAATTTGTTGTGTTCAATCTTATGTTTTCTGTGCTTTTTTAAGGGCACGCCTGCTAATATTAACTCTTCAACTTTTGACGACCTGCCAGCAGCTTGAAGCCTATCTGTTATAACTTGCACCTTTGCGCCACGCTCTTGTGCCCGCTTGATAGCCGCTACAATGCCGTCATTATTTATACTATACACTGCAATATTAACAACAGATGCCCTGTCAATGTGCAATACAATGCTATCTTCACAGTCCTTTGAGGGAGTAAAGTATATTCCCAGTACCTCACTAGCTAAAGTTGGCGAAATTAGGAATAACCATAGCAATAGTATTCTAGCCATTAACTATTTCATAGCCACATTTCGGGCAAAGCTGCTTTATGCTACTTTTTCTTCCACGCAATAGTAGAATTACCCACCATGCTCCAAGCGTAAAACTCCCTAGAAGTAGGTGACCTAGCACACCCAGACAACCTGTTTGTTTTTGAACCACAAAACTATTCATTTCCTCTTCGTTACACTTAGGACATTTCATAAGGCATCTCCTTTTGCTCCATATTTAGAGCAATAATATATGCGATTTTTCGGCTTGTCAAGGAAATTTTGCTCTAAAACTGGAGCAATATGTTCTGATATTAGAGCATAAATAGTTTCATAACTTATGAAACAAGGAATAAAGAGCAACAAGGGTATTGGTAGTCGCATACGGGCTTTCCGCAATGGTCTGAGTATGACTCAGGAGAAACTTGCCGCCTTAATGCAGCTTGCCGACTGCGACATATCACGTGGAACACTTGCAAAGATTGAGGCGGGCATCAGACACATATCGCTAGAGGAGCTTATAGCTATAAAATGCGCCCTGCAAGTGGACTATAAGGATTTATTGGAGTAAAAGTCAAGCTGACTACTAGCTATGTATAATACTTGACCATTTCCCGTTTTTGTTATAGTATCCCGTATTATGTCGGACAACAACCCCAACAGGGAATATAAGGATAGTGTCTTTACAAAACTGTTCTCTGAATAGGACAAGCTCGTTGAGCTATATAATGCCATATCAGGTGCGCATTACAACGTTTCAGACGGCGTTATAATCAACACGTTAGATAGAGTTCTGTTTATGAATCGCCGCAACGATGTTTCATTCGTTATAGGGGACAAGTTAGTCGTCTTGATAGAGCACCAGTCAACGATAGATGAGAATATGCCCTTACGACTACTAATATATATCGCTCGTGTTTATGAAAAGCTCATAGACAGCAAAGCAATATATAGACGTAGGATGTTGACAATTCCTCGTCCAGAGTTTATAGTGTTATATAATGGCAATGAGGATATACCCGATAAAGACACAAAGAAACTGTCCTCTCTGTTTGCTAAGGCGGGACTAGAGGATAAAGCCTTATTGGAGCTAGAAGTAAAGGTGCTGAATGTTAATAGCGGGCATAACAAAGACATATTGGGTAGTAGTAAGACACTAGGTGATTATGCAGAGTTTATAGAGGTAGTTAAACGAGAGACAAAGGGTATAAATAGCAGGGACAAGGGTGCATTAGCGGAGGCAATGGAAAGGGCAATAAGGGAATGTATAAGTAAGGGGATATTGAAGGATTTTTTAGTTGATAATTCAACGGAGGTAATGAACATGTTGACAGAAGAGTTTGACCTCAACGTGGCACAACAAGTTTGGCTAGAAGAAGGCGTTGAAATAGGCTTACTGAGAGGTGAGCTACAAGGTAAGCTAGAAGTTGCCAAAAATCTCTTGGCGAAAGGCTACTCCGTATATGATGTTGCAGACCTCGCGGGGCTTTCACTTGCCGAGTTAAAAGAACTAAACCAGCCTCATCTTGAACTATCATAAGTTTTCGGATAGTTGCTCCGCTTGACCCTTTTGTCAAAATAAGCTAATATAGTCCCGTTGTGTTTCAATGGGAGGGGGCTGGCTATGCCTGATAATTCTAACGAGCAAGATTGGGCTGTATTTATTAAAGAACACTATAAGAGTGTGCCGTTTTTGAATTTTGTTGGGATGGAGGTATTGGAGACGGCTAGTGGCTTTGCACGTCTGAGGATACCTATGAAGCCTGAATATTCTAATCCTTATGGTATTGCACACGGAGGACTTACTGCCGCACTGCTAGACACGGCAATCGGCGTTGCTATTAGAACGCTTAAACTTAAAATTGTTACGCTAGAACTATCTACTTTCTATCATAAACCTGCACAACTAGACGATGTTCTATTTGCCGAAGGCAATCTGTTTAGGGGTGGCAAGACAGTAGTGCATGGCACGGGCGAGATATTCACTGAAAAGGACGGCAAACGAGAGCTTGTTGCTAGCGGGCGCGGCATTTACTACATCAAAGGGGAAGACGACGGCATTTATAAATAGCTTGCAAATCAGTAGCCCCCCTGTTATACTGTTGCTATGACTTTAAGTGAAGAGAAACTAGAACTAGCACATAAACAGGAATTTGCTCAGCTTGTCCGCGCAGTAAATGCGCCATTTAGCGAATACTGTTTTGCCAATCTATATTTGTTCCGCACTCAGCACGACTATAGAATCTTGCGCCGTGATGGGCTAATGTTCTTGCAGGGCATTACCTACGACGGCGAGCGTTATGTTATGCCACTTTTTCCGCTCTCTGCTGGCAATGAGACTATCCTACGGGAGGTGATGGCAGAGGGGTTCTCACTATTCCCCGTTGCGGCAAGCGACCTATCAATATTTCCTGAAAGCATTTATTCGTATAGCTTTAACGTGGGTGATTCTGACTATGTCTATAAACGGGAGCGCATTGCGACCTATCCGGGCAGATACCTGCACAAAAAACGCAACCTAGTCAAGCAATATCGCACTTATGCACATAGGGATGAGCCTTACAGCTGTGCGGGAGAGCGGGATGCACTGACGATATTAGACGAGTGGTTGCGCTTGAGTGAAAACCCTGTAGAAGATACCGATTACGAGGTTTGCAGAGAAGCACTCTTGCGTTGCGATGAGATGGGGTTGAAAGGGCAGATTTACTATGCCGATGCGGGCAGTGGCGAGAAACCATCTGGCTTGCTCTTAGGCGAGGAGCTGAACGACAACACGTTTGTGTTGCACTTTGCTAAGGGGAACATAAGTTTTAAGGGGATATATGCACACATGTATATGAGCCTTGCAGAGTCGCAACAGCTGGCTAAATATGACTTTTTGAATTTTGAGCAAGATTTAGGTAAAGAGGGGCTTAAACAGGCGAAGTCAACGTATATTACCGATATTATGAACGATAAATACAGAGTGCGCTTAAAATGATATATTTCATAGGCGCGGGTCCGGGCGACCCCGAACTAATTACACTAAAGGGCTATAAAGCATTGTCGCATTGTCCCGTTGTCATAACGGCGGGCAGTTTAGTATCGCCTGATGTGCTTACGCATTGTCAGACAGACGCGAAAATCTACAACTCCGCAACTATGACGCTGGGCGAGATAGTAGGTGTAATGAAATCGGCTGACGTTGCTGGTTCTGATGTAGCACGTCTGCATACGGGCGAGCCATCTATATATGGGGCAATCCTTGAACAAATGCTGCTACTAGACGAGGCGGGTATTAGTTATGAGGTTATACCGGGGGTCACCTCGCTCTTTGCCGCCGCCGCTGCATTAAAGTGCGAATTGACGCTACCTGATATATCGCAAACGGTTATTATTACGCGCTATGCGGGCAGGACTGCCGTGCCAGAAAACTTTGAGAATATCGTAAAGGCTGGCGGCACGTTGTGCCTGTATCTGTCAATGTCAATGTTAAAGGAGCTGACGGCTCGGATAATCTCTTGTGGCAGGGCGACTGATACGCCAGCAGCTGTTGTGTATAGGGCTAGCTGGGCGGATGAAAAGGTTGTGCGTGGCACGTTGTCTAACATCTCAGAGCTTGCAACGGGCATAACAGAGCATGCGATACTGATAGTAGGCGAAGTTGTTGCTAAACGATTGGCGACACCATCAAGACTATACGCTCAGGACTTTTCACACAAGTTTAGAAAGTAATTGTCATTTATTCCGTAATCCCGCAAAAAGTAAAGTAGAAAGTCCGCATTATGCATAATAGAAACCCCGCACTTTGCACAATAGGATTTACACACACGCAATGCTCCCTATTCCCGCACTTTTCGCACATCGCCGAGCGTTCATATTTACAGCCGTTTGCTATGCCAAGTCTTTTACATATCAATAACATAAGTCACCACCTTGATTTTCGTTGACGCTTAGTGTAGGATTGACTTGGAGGATTTGTAGCAATGCCGAATGCAGACAACAAAAAAGAGACTGAACGTAGCGCACTGCATGCGACTATTTGGCGCATAGCAAACGACACGCGCGAGGCGGTGGATATAACTCAGCTGAATGCACGTATTGCAGAAATCGTTACACGGGAGAACGTCCTGCGCACGGAGATTGAGGGGGGGGGTAATTCGTGAATAAAGAACTACAATTTCTGCTCTACAGCACACCGCAAGAAAACGTCAAGATAGACGTGGTGGTGAGGGACGAAACCCTATGGCTCACGCAAAAGGCAATGTCAGTGCTTTTTAACGTGCAAATCCCTGCTATAAACAAGCACCTAAAAAATATTTTTGAAGAGGGGGAGCTTGATGAAAGAGTGGTTATTTCCAAAATGGAAACAACCACTCTGCATGGTGCTATATTAGGCAAAACACAAACTAAAGAGACTAATTTTTATAATCTTGACGCAATCATATCGGTAGGCTAAGGGAATCAGATATGAGTGAAGTTCAACAAAAACAAGCGGATGAGTCTTTTTGCTCATCTTGTGGAGCAATTATCAAGAAAGAGGCAGAACTTTGTCCTAAATGCGGTGTTCGGCAAAAACATAGTGGTGGCGGAGAAACCAACTCTAGGTGGCTCACTCTACTGCTCTTGTCGCTTTTCTTAGGCTGGCTAGGTGTTGACAGATTCTATGTAGGCAAAGTGGGGACTGGCATTCTGAAACTTCTTACACTTGGTGGGCTTGGAATTTGGTCTCTAATAGACATTATTTTAATCGTTTGTGGCAAGTTCACGGACGCAGAGGGTAATCTTATTACCTCAAAGGGTTAAAGAGTTCATACTAGATTGACACTGTGTTCCATAGCCTCTGTTTTATATCCATAATAGCCTGCCATAACATGGCAGGCTTGTTTTGTTGTATAGGACATAAGTATTATCAGCTTATTATGTCCGTATCTTTCAGTTTAGCTCCACTTGCAATAGTACGCCTTAATGCATCCATATCGCCACTTTCAAGGAGGGACAACAATTCTTGAGAGAGTTGCTGCTTGCCTCTTTCCTCCCCTTCCTCAAAAGCCTCTTCACGCCATACCCTTCTTGCTGTTTCCAAGCTAAACTCTGCTGTAAGCATATTTATTACCTCCTTAGAGTTCTCTATTAGAAACTCTTTCAATATTCCTTTTTCTATGCATTCCTTTACTGCGGCTTCCATAGCTTGCTCTAAAGGATTTGTGCTATCAGGAGCAACGTATTCTGTGTGTTTTCTTGCCATCTCTACAAACCCCGCATATTGTTTTAAGGCTCTACATTTGTCCAATATTGCACTGTTGCGTCCGTTATTTACGTTAAACACCTTAACTTCTAGCTCTAAAAAGCCTTGCCTATCCTTACCTGTTGTCAATGCCTCTATATTAAACATATCAGACAGCCTCAACGTGCTTTCATCTAGCATCTTATCAATACCATTATATAACACTATAAACTCTGGACGAGGAATTGTCAACTTTTTTGCTTTATAGAGTTTATCGTTATCTATCATTTTCTCATATACACGGGTAATATACTCTAAAAACCTCAAAGGCATATTGTGGTTGACGGTTGATTGATGTTCCACTAGTACAACCAGCTTGTCTTTCCCTATAACAAAAGACAAGTCATTACGTCTATCCATAAACAAAACGTTCTCTAATGTGTTGAGTTCTATGTCGTCTGGCGTGGCAACGTCAGTGCCAGCAAGGAAATTAAAAACAGCAACTATGTACTTGATAAGTATTTTGGGGTCTGATGATTTAGATAAACACGCAATACTTCCTATCCTCACACTTTTCGCACATTGCCGAGCGTTCATATTGACAGCCGTTAGCTATGCCCAGCCGTGTCAGAGCGAAGTCATATTTAGCGGGGTCTTCGGGTGTTAAATCCCTAAAAAAATTGTTGACTATAGCTAACGCCCTACTGCCTTTTTCGCCATGCAATAGTCCACAATGCGTAGCAAAACGGGTTATATGCGTATCAAGTGGCATAGATAGTGCAGACGGCTTAAAGCTATCCCACAAGCCGAAGTCAACTTCGTCCCTCCGTATCATCCACCTTAGGAATAGCCATAGCCGTTTAGATGCCGATTTGTCTGGCACTGATAGCAAGAAGTTAAGCCCCAACGTTATGCCATTCGGCGCATAATCCCGCAACCGCAACACAACGTCCCTAACAGCTACAAGCGGAGCAGTCGCGCCGCCCTTTATAGCCTTATCAAGCAAGTTTTTCAGGCTACCTTGTTCCATATACACACGTTGCATTAGTGTGCAGTAGTCAGCTACATCACTTGTTGATTGAAACCTGTATTTTAGATTAGTGGGATTAGTTGTTAATGTTAGCGGGTCTGCACCGCAATCGGTGAAAAAGTTATGTAAGAAGTTAGTCATCGCCTTGACATTGCCGTAGGCGAACATCGCCGCTGTGAACGCTATAAACTCCTTATCCCCCGCATAAGTATGCGGGAAACGGATTGGGTCAGTGTGGATATAGTTTTGATTATTGTATTTTTTATATAGGTATTCGCAGAATATTTTAGTGTCCAAGCGTCTTATCCTTTTTGCTCAATTCTCTTTCTGACGATTTCTGGCTGCCCCGCATAGCCCGCATACCGGAAGAAGTCGGGGAAATGAAACCCGCCCATATTCGTCACCCCAACTTCAATAGTCCGCGCTCCCTTGTCAACACTCTTTAGATAGTCTGTTAGGCTAATTCGCTTTTTATTGCCCTTTTTATCGTTACGCTCGTAATATGCGCTCCCGTTCGTCATAGCAGATAACACATAGTCAAAGCTAGCCTCATCAAAGGCAAATATGACATGGAAATCTGATAGGTTAGCAAGCCAGCCCGGTTTTATAGATATGAACTTCAGCCCTGACAGGGCACGCTTATTAAGCTCGTCTAATAGTTCGTTACTTACACGTAGCTGTTCTGCCTCAAACAATAGCATTTCATTTTCCCCTGCTACCCCCACAGGTAGCGGACAGGGCAACACTAGCCGCGCCTGCGGATTAAAACCCTCACTAAACTTCAACCTAATGCCCGCTGATAGCAAGATATGTGAAAACATACGGATAGATTCCAGTGCCGACATGTAGGACGCCACATCTGCACGACTATAATGTAACACATAGCGCAAATAGTGCGGTTTAATATTGTCCCGTCCGTTAGTTGTGGTTGGTTGAGGCTTTTCTTGCGGGGCGGATACATTCACCAGCTCCTTAAAATCGCACACGCCACAGCTAGAACATTTATCCTTGCGACAGTCGCCGGTCGCCTGCCCATGAGCCGCTTTGTCCCGCTCGCTTTTTAGCCAAGCATCACTAACCCCGCAGTTAATATTAGCCCAAGGCAGTTTTTCATCATCAGTGTAATTTTTACATGCATATTCTTCAGGTGTCTTATCAAACTGGGCAAATAGTGCTGCCCACCGCTCTGCACTAAAGTATTCGCTCCACGCATCAAGGTAAAAGTCCGATTCTACCGCCCCCGCCAATACCTCATTTATGCTGTCGTCCGCCCGTGTAAAGGCACACTCCAATATGCTTGTCTGGGCATCGTGAAAGCGCAGCTTTACACGCTCCTTTGATAATGCGCCTTTTATCAGCGAATGTTTGCGTTGCAGTTCCGCTAGGCTCGCCATACCGAACCGCTCAAACGGCGTGTGCGGTTTAGGCACAAAGTTTGACACTGAAACTGTTATGTCAAATCCCCTGCCTGTGCGCGTTACAGAACGTATTTTTTTAACAAGTTCTGCTATGCCCAGCAAATCTTCATCCGTTTCATAAGGCAACCCGCACATAAAGTATAGCTTCACGCCGTTATACGCCGTTCGTTTGGCGTAGATTGCGGCGTTTAATATCTCGTCCTCAGTAATATTTTTGTTGATAATATCCCGTAGCCGCTGCGTTCCTGCCTCTGGAGCAATCGTAAAACCGCCCTTCCGCACCATACCCGCCTTTGCCAGTAACGTTTGGTTGACGGTCTCCGCCCGCAGAGAGGGGAGAGCAAGGGATACGTGCCGCCTATTTAGGCTAGAACCAAGCCTGTCTAACAGTGGTTCTATCTGTGAATAATCTCCGCTATCAAGGCTCAAAAGCGACACCTCTTGTTCGCCAGTCGCATCTACCAGTGCCATTACCCCGCAGTGGATATTTTCCACTCCCCGTTCACGCACAGGGCGGTATATGACACCTGCTTGACAGAACCGGCAACCATTAGAGCAACCGCGTGATATTTCCGCTGAGAGCCTGTCTTGAACAATCGGCATAGTAGGCACTAACGGAGCAACCGCCCCAGTATCACTTGGAAAGCCCTTGTATATTTCCCGTTTGGCTATTTTGTTTGAGGTGATACTTGGAATATATGTGAACGGATATTTGTCTAACATCTCTAGCTGTTCACGTCTAGTGCCGCCGGCTTGACGGAGCTTATGTAGTTTCTCCAGCGCAGGAACAAGGGCGGCGTCCATCTCGCCAATAAAAAACACATCTATGAAGTCTGCAAGTGGTGCAGGGTTATACGTGCAGCAGCCACCCGCTATTACAAGCGGTTCATTCTCCCCACGCTCGCTACAACGTAGGCTAACTCCTGCTAGTTTTAAGGTTTGCAATGCGGTAGTGTAAGCCATCTCATACTGAAAGCTGAAACCTACAATATCAAAATCGCTGATAGGCGTGTGCGTTTCAAGGCTGAGCATAAGAGCCGCACCAAATTTATCCATCGCATCGCGCCACGGAGCAAAGAATCGCTCGCAATAGATAGACTCGCTCCTGTTTAGATTAGTATATAGAATACGGAAACCTAGGTGGCTCATACCGATTTCATAAATATCTGGGAATATCAGACAAAACCGCAACTTGCCAGCAGGTTCTTTGACGAGCATACCCAGCTCGCCACCCGTGTAGCGTAGCGGCTTTGACACTGACAGCAGGTTAAGGGACACTAGTCGTCCGTCTCACGCCTAACGTATGCGTTGTGTTCTGCCTCAAAACCAATGCTGGTCTTTTCACCGTGTCCGGAGATTACCACCGTGTCGTCAGGCAGTGCGTATAGCCGTTTAGTTATTGAACGAACGAGTGCAGTTGGGTTGCTGTATGGTAAATCTGTCCGCCCCACTGAGCCATAAAATAGCGTATCGCCCGACAACAACACGTTGTAGTCGGGTATGTAGAAACAGACGCCCCCGGGAGTGTGCCCAGGCGTATGGATAACCCTTAAATCAAAGTTTTCTACTGGGATAATATCGCCATCTGCCAGAGCTTCTACATTTTCGGGCATTTCAAACTCATCAAGTCCGAAGTAGATGTTTGATTCCTTTGCCGTTGCTAATATAGGGTTGTCGTTGGGGTGTATATAGACAGGCACTTTGTAGTGTCTCTGCAGTTCCGCCACACCGCCTACGTGGTCAAAATGCCCGTGCGTGAGGAGAATCTGCTGCGGGACGAACTTTTTGTCAGTAATAAAGTCTATCACCTTTTCAGGCTCGCCGCCGGGGTCAACTATGACAGCCCTGCCCCTGTCGCCAGCAACTATGACACAGTTTGCACCGAGTGGTGCAAGTTGAATAACATTTATATCCACAATAATACTCCAGTAAATTATCGGGGCGACAGGATTTGAACCTGCGACCCCACCCACCCCAAGGGTGTACGCTACCAGTCTGCGCCACGCCCCGATTATCGGGTAATGATACGATATGGAACGAAAAATGTCAAGACTTTCGTTTCCTCATTTAGTTGCAATATTTATTAGCCTCCTCTCATTTTTCTTGTTGTTTTTTTTTTTGAGTTATGCTGGACTGAAAAAGTAAGTTTTGGAGGTAATGGAGATGAAGAAAGTTTTAGTGTTTTTGTTGGTATGTGCGTTCGCACCGCTGGCTATGGCAGCTGGCGACTACAATGCGGGCAATAACAGGGACTGGAGCTTAACCATAGGTTCTGGTTCATATCCTGATTCTAAGATTACTGATTCTACTGGTGAATCAGTAAACTTTGATATGGGCGATGGGCTTAATGTTGATTGGCACTTGTATTTTACCGAGAACATTGGGATGGGTTTGGGCTATTCTAGTAGTTATCAAGAAACTAAAGTGCCGACTGGCAAGTATACGTCTTGTTAACAGCTGGCTTGATGTTTGGGGAGCACTCGGAATAGGTTTTTCTGTTTTTAATGATGAATTTAAACATGTTTCTAATTATATGCTTGACACCTCATATGCTTCTGGCATAGAAGTTACCCCTGTCTTAGAAGTGGGTGTGGACGTTTACTGGAAACATTTACTAGCTGGCGTATTTGCCCAGTATGTGAACGTAAAATTTAAAGATGATTTTGACAACGAAGTAAAGGTTAGCGGAGCTATACTAGGTGCTAGAGCTGGTATAGCGTTCTAACAAAACAAATAAGTTGATGTTTTTGCTTTTTTGCCCTCCCTGCCTTATATGGGGAGGGCGATTTTTCATGTTGATATTTAGATTTTATTATGGTATCTTGTAGGTATCTTATTGAGGAGATATTTATGGCAAGCGTGGCAACAAATCAAGTAAAGGCTATGACTCTACGTTTTGATGACCCTTATGACGTAGCGGTAATTGATATGGCGGCAAAGGCGATGAATCAAACTCGTTCAGGCTTTCTTATCCTGTCAGCAAGGGAAAAGGCTGAAAGAGTGCTTAAATCTGTCAGTGCTACAAGGGCAGAGGTGGAAACTATGCTTATCAGCCCAGAAGCATACGAACGCATTGAATACAGGCTGGCACACCCTAAAAAACCAAATAAAAAGCTGACAGAATTGATGAACAGGCACGATAGATAATCATACTTTATGATTATAGGAACTTTTGAACCACATTTTGAGCGTTCATCGTTTGAGTGTGAGAATAATGACTTGAATCGTTACGTCAAAACCCTCATTACCCAAGATATAAAACGTGGGATGTGCAGTGCTTATTCCCTGCTGGCTACTTGGCAAACTTGCTCGTGATATATCAGCAAAGGGTCAAGGTGTAGGCACTGCACTTTTGCGAGACGCACTGCAACGTGTTAAAACGTTATCGGCAGAGGGTGGCGGTTATTGCGTTGTAGTTGATTCTAAAGATGAAAAATCAGACCTGTTTTATAAGCAATATGGCTTTGAACTGCTTGATGAAAGCAAAAACGAACATAGGTTTTATCTGCCAGTGGCTGAAATACCATAACTACCTGCACACGCTACGTCCCTTGTCTATAATGTTTGATTCTATCCCAGCACAGTCTGTTGTTGAGTGGAACAGATAGCTATGGTCAATCTTTTTAGAACTATTTTTGACAACGTTCTTATAGCGTGCGTCTTGCCGTAGGGCAGGGGAGAACCACACTATTATAGGCACATTGAGCACGTCTTTTGACGAGCGGTTAAGGATTTCCTTGTTGTCTAATTCAGAGCCGTGGTCTGATGCGTATATGACTATAGCCCTTTCGTTAGCTAGCATAAGGAATAGCTCGCCAAAGAATTTATCCGTTGCACGAACGCTATTGTCGTAAGAGTTGACTAACGCCTCTTGCGAACATTCAGATAGTTCTTTATTCTCACAATACGGCTTAAAATAAGCATCCTCCGCCATATATTTGCTGTCAAAGTGCCAGTGGCTACCATAAGTATGCACCATAATCAGCTTTTTGCTGGCAGGTGTCGCAAGGGCATCTTTAATATAGGGTGCTAGGTCGGTGTCTAGCGTTTTTGCACCCCAAATGATGCTGTTCTTATGGCGGAATATGTGGTCAGCCTCCGCCGCTATCAGTGCAGTGGTGCTCTCACTTGCCCTGAAGTTATACTGGTTGCTGAGCCACCACGTTTCAAAACCGAGAGACTTAAATATAGAAACAAACGATGTTTCATTAGACCAGCTGTCATCGTGTATGTTGTTTGCCCTAGTCAGCATACAGGGCACCGATAGACTGGTGGATGCGGCACAGGCGATGGCATCTTTATATGCAACAGCCTCTGATTTATCTAAATACGGCGTAGTGTTGCGCTCGTAGCCGTTTATGTGCAAGTGGTCGGAACGTAGCGATTCGCCTATAACAAAAACAACCGTCAATGGCGAGTCGTCTTTGCGCTCAAATGTAGCCACATCTGTCAAGGCTATGCGTTTTATGTTTTTAAGCTCAATATGTCGCTTTATCCCTTTATGGGTGGCATTCCACATCACATAAGGCATTGAATAGTTGGAGTGGTGTAGATATTCGGGTTTGAAAAAATTATAAGCTAACGCAAATAGTAATGCTAATGTTAACACTACTATATTATGTTGCAATGGCGGACGTTTTAGCTTGGTGCGTGCGTATAAGCACACTGCTGATAAGATTATGGCTATTATAACGTAGCTGACGAGCGTCTTATCAATAACATCTATAGCCTCGTGCGGGTTGGTTTCAACAATGGCAATGACTGACATCTTGCTTATTTCAGCGTTATGCACCTTTACAAAGTAGGTCGCTACTGCACTGAATATAAAGGTTAGCGGTAGCAACAGGTAGAATAGTGCCCTAAACAGCCCTATAAAATACCAGTATGGCAGGGAGGCGAAAAACGACAGCACAAAAGCAATAACGAATTTATGCCCATCAAGCAGTGCGCCGTAGTATATAGAGTTGCATATACAGCTATATACAAGCGTTATCAGCAGGATAAATGACAGGTAGGGGTATTTTTTCATAAGTTGCAAGAATATATCAAATTTTCATTTCCTGCAACATTAGGACTATATATTCCCACAAGGTAGGGCTATTCAGGCTGCTATCGCCACTTGTAAAGGTGGCGGGAGATAAAAACCGTTTCATTTCAAAGAGAAACTCTTTATGCTGGGCGGGAAGGGCATTGACACGTTCCCGATAAATGGCTAGGAACGTGTTGTAGGCTTTTCCCCTGTCAGCAACTTTTTTCTCTAATAGGCTTTTATTCAGTTTGATGTTTTGACGTGATAGCCATAGTATATCCCATACATCGCGATTTTTCACCCTGTTTGGGCGGAATGCGATGGCGATTAGTTTATCTGCTAATATCTCTTCAAGACTTTCTGCGTATAAAATCAATCCAGATGTGCCAGTTTCGATTCCATATTGATTTTTTAACATCATTGGTCTGCGTTCGTAGCTTGGTAGCTTGCAGATGTCAATGTTTATCCTCTGTGCGGGTATATCAGGGCGTGATTGCTGCATAATCACCTTTATTTTCCACGTATCAGTGTCCCCAGTCTCACGGACAGGTTCTGTGACATCAGCTGACAGCCCATATTTTTTAAGGAATCGTTCTGCTAGTGCTGGGGTTAGGGTGGCAAGCTGCCCTTTTGTGAAGTCTAACCCGCCTGTGAAGTCAAGGTCTTCACTCAATCGTTCAGAACCGTAGCATTTGCGCAAGCACGTGCCCCCGATAAATGTAAGCCCTGCTAATAGCCCCTGCCTGTTCATCTCGCTCAATACGTCAATGTGTAGCAGTTCCTTTTCAACGACGGGGCGGAGCGTTACATAATCTTTTGCGTTTTCTAAAGCAGTGTCAATAATCTTGTCAAACATATTCATTAACTAGCTCCATTGTCGGACGTTTAGCAAACTGCATATCCTTTATAGCTAGTGACTCATTCGCACGCCATAGTCCATAGCGGGCGTCGTAGGTTAGGTCATTAGCGAGGCTTTCAATGCTACGCTTTGTGTGTATAAACTCAATATTGCCCCAAACTCCGCACGATATAACACCAGAACGTCCGTTAGTCATTAGTGTGATGTGTCCTAGTGGCAGTTGAGATATGAATCCCGCCTCGCTGAGGACACTCTCCATAGTTAGGTAGCAGAGAGCGTTTTCACGTAGACGGGCGGCAACATGGTACAGCTCAAATCCACGTCTATATTTAACCTTTGGGTATAGATACACATTGCGACACATCCGCACTAGTAGCCCGCACTTGACTGCTCTGCTAAACAGATTGCGCAAGGAGGCTATACTAATATCAGCAAATATAGGCACAAAATCAGCCACATTGAAGATATAGTGCCCCTCATCTGCAATGGTGTCTAAAACAGCAGTCAATCTCTTAATAGGTTGCATAGTGAACACAAGATAACACTTTTTGTTATTTTTTGTCAACCTATTAGTTATGTTAGTGCAGAACTATCTCTTCTGTGGAGGGCATGCGGAACGAAAAGGTCATATTGTTATCCTTTAATCAACGAATTTCATAGTCAACGTTTTCACTAGACAAACTTTTAAGATGTGTTATATTGATAGTCAAGTAGTGTGGGGAGGCGTATGTTGAGCAGCTTGTGGAGCAAGGTAAAGGCGTTGTTTTTCTGGGCATTAAAGCTCGTCTGGGCTTTTGTCAAGTCTCATCCGCTTTGGACATTGCTTATAGTGTGTGTGTGCGCGGTATTTTATGCTGTATTATTATATGAAGCCTTGCATTTGACCAGTATGCCTACTTTCTGCAAACTCTGCCACCCTCAGCAGGAGACGGGACCCTTTTCCGAGTATCACACTTGGAGCAAAAACGTCCACTCGCTCAATAATGTTGAATGTCTTGACTGCCACAGCTCGCAACCCGGTGCACTTGGCTATATGGGTGCAAAGATGGGCGGTCTGTATGACTTAGCTATGCACGTATACCTTAACAAAGATGAAAAATTAGAGCGGTTGCAGCACGCTGAACTGAATAGGGACTTAACCAAAGCCATCGTTTGTATGCACTGCCATAGCGACTCCGCCAACGAGGATAACCGCAAGGATATATTCATGACCTTTGGTGGCGTTGCTATGCGTGAGCTTGATGCAGTGGTCAACCCCAGCTTTAGACAGCAGTATAATTTGATTGATATAGAGAACAGCCCTGTCCGTGCGGGTGTAGAGCCTAACCACGCTATGCACATCGCACAGGGGGTGAACTGCGCCACGTGTCACGTGAAAGTTGCCCACAGCGGTGAATATAAGGCGAAGTTAAACATGCAGACCTGTTTCACCTGCCACGATGAAAAGCGCGACAAAGACGGCGCCGAGCCTGTGGCTAATGACGACTGCGAGCGTTGCCACGTGAACCAAGTAGCCTTGCAAGAGGGGGTAATTGGCGACAAAGAGCTTGCGGATAAGACTATAGAGTGGAAGTCAAAACATGTGAAGACTAAGGCGGGTAGGGACAGTCCCTCTGCCCGCTGGTATATGCGTGATTTAGGCTGTCAAAGCTGCCATGCCGACCCGTTTGAACATCCTAAAAAGGAGGACTGCAACAGTTGCCACAGCGAAGGCTATGGGGATATGATGACTGACTGGCAGGCTGATTTTGATGAGCGTTCAGACAAGGCTATAAAGTTCCTACGTGATAATATGCCTAGCAGGAAACGTATGAACGCTGAAAAGTTAGCAATACTAGCTAAATATGAAACAACCTTTGATTTAATCTTGAAGGACGGCAGTCGCGGTGTTCACAACCCCGACTATGTAAGTGCAGTGTTTGATAAACTGGACAAACTGCAGAAGGATTTTGACCGCGAACTCTACAGCCAGCAGTGACATACGTGGCAAAGCATTAGCCGACTTCAGCTCTGGTGCTATCAGCGTCTATGGGTTGATGGAGCAGCTGTCGCTGGCGGCGGATGAGCTGGTAGCTACCAGTTGGGGCGTTGGTAATATTGCAGATAGTATTAGTGAACTTGCTATATCAGCACTCGGTGGTTATGCCCGCAGACAATTATTTCCAAACTCCGACTTTGACCTGTTAATTATCCATAGGGGTGCTTTAAGCCCTACCCAAGAACAATTTATCAGGACATTTACAGCGGGGCTATGGGACAGCGGGGTGCGCCCAAGTATTCAGTTTGCTGATTTGCAAGAGATTTCTGTGTCAATAAAGGATGATGTAATACTTCGCACGGCATATATTGATAATCTATTTATAGCAGGCAACAGAGCGTTTTTTGATGAGTTTCAGCAGATAATCAATGCACAAATTGTAGTCAAGGGGAAGTTTAATTTCACTATAGCCAAGATTTACGAAACGCGCAGACAGGGGAATAACGCAACTGACAGCATTTATCTGCTAGAACCTAATGTTAAAGAGGGGCGCGGGGGGCTACGCAGTATCAATGTTATCTGGTGGCTGTCGCGTGTTCACTACGGAACTGCCAAGCTGTCTGATATATCTTATGAGGGGTTTGCCACTGCGTGCGAATTTATATTCAAGACTAGGGCGCACTTGCACCTACTAGGCAAGCGTAAGAACGATATATTGAAACGAGAGCAGCAGGAAGCACTCGCAGAAAAACTGGGCTTTATAGATGACAACGTGGGCAGAGCGGTAGAGAACTTTATGCGTGAATACTACATGCATGCGCATAGGCTCTACGAAATATCTAATGAAGTTATCAGGGCAATAGAGTCCCGCATAATAGTAAAGTCGGCTAGCGCAAATGAGCGTTCGCATACTATGCGAAAATTAGCTGGAGGGCTTTTCAGCTATGATGGTTATTTAATAGTCAAGAGCGGTGATTTAGATAAACCTGAAATGTTGTTAAGGCTTATTAAGAGCAGTTACGAGCGGAATATCCCCATATACCAGCCTCTTATAGAGCGGCTAAAGGGGCAACGGTTAATATTATCTGATACGGACAAACTAGCTTACGGGCAACAGTTCGGCGAGCTGCTAGGAATGTTCCCCAATAGCGGCAAGATTGCGCGAATGTTGCTGGAGTTTGGACTGATAACTGCGTTCATACCAGAGTTTGCGGCTATCCGCTATCGCATACAATATAATTCGTATCATCAATATACAATAGACGAGCATACATTGGTTGCATTAGAAACTATTGATGGGATAGCAAATGTATCAAACCCATTATGTGCTATGTTTAGCGATACTTTGCGAGCACTGGCACGTAAAGATTTGCTGGGACTGGCGGTGCTGTTGCATGATGTTGGCAAGACTGGCGAAGAGCATACGGAAAGGGGGTATAGGCTCGCATTAAAACTGTTGCCCCAGCTTGGATACGATGAGCTGGAGACGCGGACGGTGGCAAATGTAATCCGCCAGCATATACAGATGTCATTTTTCGCTCAGAGACGCGATATAAACGTCCGCGATGAGGTCTTGCGTTTCAAGAGTCTGCTGAACACCCCACTGGAGCTTGATTTGCTTTATATATTAACATACGCCGACATAAACGCATTAGGCACAGGCAAGGCGACTGGCTGGGTAGCTGATAGGCTTCAATCGCTATATGCTAGGTGTAAAGAGATCTTTGCCTATCAGGACGACGAGGAAGCATTTCGCGAGGTAGCGCGGGCAAAACGGGGACATTTGCAGGTTGCGTCAGATATAGACGATGAGACACTCTATATGTTGCCACTAGATATATTGAACCGTTATGCCAGAATGACGCAGGAATTTATGGACACCCCGCGCATAGAGCTAGTTGCGCTCCCAACTCTTCAATGCTGGCGGTTGTTCGTGTGTGCTAACGACCGAGAGGGGCTGTTGAGGCGCATAGCGGGTGCGCTCAGTTGCAATAACTGTAGCATATTGAGTGCAGATATTTATACCCCTAAGAGCGGTATAGTCATTGATATGGTGGACTTTACCGCAAGTGAATTTGATTTAGACGCTGGCAACAGCGATTGGCAGCAAAAGATTAGAACAGACGTGATGTCTGCACTGACAAGCGTTGAGTATGCGCCTAAGTTTGCTAGGGGAGGTGTGTTTAAGGCTAAAGCCATCGCAGCCTATAACCGCAAGGTTGGGGTTAAAACGGAGATTAAAATTGACAACGTTCTCACGCGGCGTGGCACTATGGTAGATGTGTTTGCTGCTGATAGGGTGGGTGCGCTATACGATATTTTATGTGTGTTTGAGCATTTCAGCATAGGCGTGAAGACAGCTAAAATATCAACATCAGCTTACACGCTTATAGACTCATTCTTGGTAGCTGATAAGGCTGGTGGCAGGCTGACTAATGCTCTGTCCGCTAGTTTAGAGGCAGAATTGTTAAGAAAACTTAATTGAAACAGAGCTAATATAGCCCTCTAATTGATTAACTATGCTATCATACCCCCTATGCTCTATGATAAGTTTTATACTAAACCCGCTGTAGCAGGAGATTGTTTTAAGACGCTCATGCGACTTGTGTCTGTCGGCAGTGAAGATGTGTTTTTAGAGCCGTCTGCTGGCAGTGGCGTATTTGTTGAATTGATTAAATCTAGTGGCTTTCAATGCACTGCCTACGATATAGCCCCTGAAGGGGCGGGCATTGAGCAGCGTAATGTGCTTAAAATGACTACATTTGAGCGTAGCGACTATATCACGCTAGGCAACCCGCCGTTTGGTGGCAAAGGAGCACTAGCCGCGCAGTTTATCAATAAACTGCTACCTGTGTCAAAATGCGTTGCCTTTATCCTCCCCCTTACATTTATCAGGTATTCGGCACAAAGCAAGATTATCCGCACGGCAAAACTTATCTACAACGAAGCTTTGCCAGAGGATAGTTTCACCTGCAATGGAGAAGAGTTCAAACTGCGTGCGGTGTTCCAAATATGGACTACTCACAAAATGCCGCTTACAGATATTAGGCTACGTTGCAATCCGCCCACAACACACCCCGATTTTGCTCTTTATAGGCATAATGCAACAGCTGGCACTAGGAAGTATCTTGACTTTGATTGGCAGCTGGCAGTCTATGCACAGGGGCATAAAGAGTATAGCCGCATATTCACGCGAGATGATTATGCGTTTATAAAGGACAGGATATTCAACAGTAGCGACCAGTTCTACTTTTTCACAGCTAAAACGCCACAAGCATTGGCTCGGCTGAAACAGCTGGACTGGGAGGCACTCTCACGCAAAAACGCAATACGGGCATTAGGGTTTTCTAAATGGGAGATTGTGGAGGAGTATAAGGGAATGTTTTATTATTGAATACAGGCTGGCACACCCTAAAAAACCAAATAAAAAGCTGATAGAGTTAATGAACAGGCACGAGAGATAATCATTCTACAAGTCCACTATCTGAACCAGTTAGTTTGGCAGTCTAGCTGATTTGCTAGCTTATGTAAAGACCCTAATTAAGTTCTTTGCTCAATAACTTAGCTGTTGCAAATACGCCGACACTGCTTGTGCTGCTGTGGTTGCCTCGCCAGTGGCGATTGCAATCTGGCGGAACTCTTTAGAACGCACGTCTCCAGCAGCAAAGATGCCACTAACGTTGGTCTGCATGTGCTCATCAGTTATTATAAATCCATTGTTATCTAGTTTTAATAATCCCTCAAATGGCTTGCTGTTGGCAACATTACCGATAAATACAAACACCCCGTCCGTGTCTATCGTGCGCATTTCATTGGTTTTCAGGTTGCGGAGGAGTGCCGCCGATACCTTATCAGTCCCAATTACCTGCTCCACTACGCTATCAAGCACTAATTCTATCTTTGGGTTTTCACGCGCCGCCCGCTCACAAATCTTAGTTGCACGGAATGTGTCTCTGCGATGAACTATATACACTCTCTTGGCAAATCGCGTTAGATAAATACTCTCATTCAGCGCAGTGTTGCCACCGCCAACTGCTACTACTACCTTATCTCTGTAAAAACCGCCGTCACAGGTGGCGCACATTGACACCCCGCGTCCGATAAATCGTTGCTCCCCCTCCACGCCCATACTGCGCGGGTAGCAACCCGTTGCGATAATCACCGCTCGTGCATTGACGGGCTTATCACTACCGGCGATAGTTAGTATCTTGTCTTTGCCGTTAGCTACAATGCTCTGACACTCACCATAGCGGATAATTGCACCGAAACGCGCTGCTTGCTTGTGATAGCGTTCAGCTAGAGCAACTCCAGTAATCGTTTCCGCTACGCCAGGGTGATTGTCTATATGCGCAGTGATGCCCATCTGCCCGCCGGGAACGTTCCTTTCTAACACCAGTGTTGACAGTTCGTCTCGTGATGTATAGAGTGCAGCGGTGCAACCAGCGGGACCAGCCCCCAGTATCACTACATCGTAGTCGTCTTTTATAGAAGCAGTGTCAAAGAAGTGCTCCATTAGCTATCAACGTCGGTATTGTTTTTAACAAGCCTTAAATATGTGAAGTGCAGCCCATATAGAATAAGGCTTGCATCATATAACATATTGTGCCTGCTAGCCTGTGATAGCAGATTGCCAAGCCCGCCCGTAGACATGACCATTACAGATTTATCGGCGAAGTATTCACGCTTAATCCTGTCTATCAGCCCATCTACTAGCTCTATATAGCCATAGTATAGCCCTGATTGGATTGCCTCAATGGTGTTCCTGCCAATTAGATTGCTGGTGCTGGAAAGCTCTACCTGTGGCAGCTGAGCGGTGTTTATGTGGAGTGCTTGGGCTGACAGCTGTACACCGGGGAATATTATGCCACCTAAGAATTCCCCCTTGTCTGTCAGCGCATCTATGGTGGTGGCAGTGCCGTAATCTATAATGATACAGTTGGTTTTATGCATCTTGCGCGCTGCAACCGCCGCCATTAGCCTATCTGTACCAAGTGCATTCGGTTGGGTAACTAGCAATGTCAGTCCGTGGTCGCTTGTGCCGTTCACTACGATTGCGTCCTGCCCAAAATATCTGCTGACCATACGTGATATAGTGTACGTGAGCGGTGGCACAACGCTGGAAACGAGCACACATTCAATATCCGCTGTGGTTATCCTGTGCCGTTCAAGGATAGATAAGATGGATAGGGCATATTCGTCAGTAGTCTTCTGTATGTCAGATAGGAAACGGAACTGGTGGAGGACGTGACCGTCATCCATTACCCCTACTACTATATTGGTGTTGCCCACGTCAACTACTAATACCATAATATACTCCGCATAAGTCTCTTATGGCGGTACAGGGAATTGAACCCCGGACACTGCGGATATGAGCCGCATGCTCTAACCAACTGAGCTATACCGCCTCAATTATATAAAAAAATAAAATACTGGTTGCGGGGACAGGACTTGAACCTGCGACCTCCGGGTTATGAGCCCGGCGAGCTACCAACTGCTCCACCCCGCGATAATTTAAGGCTGGTCATGGTAATACGATTTTATAGGCTTGTCAAGCAGTTATTATATTTTATCTGCAAAATTCTTTTCTGCTTGCCTCTTTTGAGTGGTATGTTATACTACTCTATGTTTTACAACACTATGTTTCGCAGGGTGGCTACGTCAATAATAGCAACACTTTTTGTCGCTCTTTGCGTTCTTATCGCTATCAATGGTGGTGATGTGCCCGCACCTGCGCTGTTTATACCTAGTAATCACATGCTATTAGAAAGCATGCGTTTCGTCCACGTAATGGACACTGGCGACACAGCCATTTTAACTGCACAGAATGCTTATTTTAACGGCATACAGGAGGCAATTATCCTTGAAAAAACTACTCTGTCAATCAACAATAGCAGATACTCTATGACAAACTACGCCGACAGCGGTTCACTCTATATAGGCAAACAGCTTAACGCTGCGGGTGGCATTGTTGGCAAATGGAATAGCCTATCCTATACAGGGGATAACGACACAACCTTTTTGTATAGTTTTTTAGATGATACGGGCGTATTGAATAACGGCATTCGTATACAGCAATTAGGTGCTATTATCAAATCTGACGAGGTGCTATACGACGGTAAGACGGGCGTTACCACCTTTGCAGGCGCAGTAGATATGACTATTGATGGAAAAAAAGAATGAGGTTGCTCTTTGTGCTGTTGCTGGCAGTGTGTTTTGCGGCACTAGCTATGGCGCAGGATGTTGTGCAGAATGGCAGTTCTGCTATTAAATTAAGCTCTAATAAAATGAGTTATTATTCTAATGAGAACCGCTCTCGTTTAGTGGGCAATGTTATAGTGATAAATGATAATTACACTGTCACAGCTGATACATTGGATGTGATGATGAATAAGAACGGCGGGGTCCGCAAGTTGGACGGGCGCGGCAATGTGAACCTAAAAACTATTGATATGCTAGCTATGGCGGCGCGTGCGGAGATAGACCAAGCCAGTAAATATATCGTCCTGACAGGGGACGTGATGGTGTGGCAGGGAGATAGTTTTATGGAGGGTAGCCGTGCGGTATTCCAGTATGAAACGCACGAGTTTAAGATGGGGCAGGACAACGAAACTGTGAAAATTAACTTTAAGAAGGCGCCTAAGAAATGAGCCTGAAAGCAATCAATCTGCGAAAAGAGTTTGACGGGCGCACTGTGGTGAGCAATGTATCTATTGCGCTTGATAAGGGTGTTATCGTTGGGCTATTGGGACCTAATGGCGCGGGCAAGAGCACTACGTTTTATATGATAGTGGGACTTATCAAGCCAGATGGCGGAGATATTGAGCTGTGGGGGAAGAGCATAGCCCGTATGCCGATGTATCAGCGTTGCATGGCGGGCATAGGCTACTTGCCACAAGAGGCATCAATATTCCGCAAGATGACGGTTTATGACAATATTATTGCAGCATTGGAGTTTAGGAAACAGTCGCGCCAAGACTGCAAAGCTCGTGCGCAAGAGCTTATAGGCGAGTTTAGGCTGGAGCACGTGGCTGATAGCTATGGTTATACACTATCGGGTGGCGAGCGGCGGCGTTGTGAGATAGCGCGCTGTCTGGCTGGAGAGCCTGATTTTATACTGCTGGATGAACCTTTTGCGGGCATAGACCCTATCAGCGTAGCAGATATTCAGCAGATGGTTTTTTCCTTGAAAGAAAAAGGAATTGGTGTTTTAATAACAGACCACAACGTGCGCGACACGTTAAAAATAACGGACTATGCTTATATTGTAGGAGATGGGCATATCTTGACTGAGGGTGCGCCAAATGACGTGGTGACCCACGAGGACGTAATAAATAAGTATCTAGGGAAGGATTTCAAAATTTAGCTATGAATAGGATGAACTTAGGCATAGGACTTGCCACAGCAAACAGACAGAAGCTTTTTCTCTCGCAGAAGATGAAACATTCTTTGGAGCTATTGCAGATGCCTGTGGCTGAGCTGGCTCAGGAGCTATCTGAATACATACAGAATAACCCCATCCTTGAGATAGACGACACCGCCAAGCACCCAGACGACATTAAACACGAGGAATGGGACGGATACCATAGGAGCACCAAGCGATTAGATGATGATTTTAATCAGGAACAGGCTATATCCGCTAACACATCGCTGTCAGAACATCTTTTATTCCAACTAAAGACAGCGGGACTTGCCGATGATGACGTGCGGATAGGTCTTGAGATTATAGGCAATTTATCAGAAGACGGTTATTTCCGTGCTGATATTGAAGAGATTGCCAGAGATTGCAATGTAATGCTTGCGCAGGTAGAGAATGTTTTAGACAAGATAAAAACCTTTGAACCTGTAGGGGTTGCCAGTCAAAACTTTACCGAATGCGTTATAGCCCAGCTACCGCAGATAGGCGCACTACCGAAAGACGTAGAAAAGATTAAACACCTGCTTGATAATTGTAGCACAGAGCTTGCAACGTATAAATATGACGATATTACTAAAAAAACAGGACTTTCTAGGAACAATCTTAATGAGCTTTTAGAGCTTGTCAGACGCATAGACCCAAAACCGGGCTTGAGCTTTAATGAGACCAGTCAAAATATAGTGCCTGATGTGTTTATAGTGCGGAAAGGGGATAGATTTGAGGTGCTGGTGAACGATACATGGCTACCTAAAGTGCACCTGAATAGCTACTACGTAAATGCTGCAAAGAGCAAAGAATTTGATGCAGCCACTAAAACATACCTTGCTGAAAAGGTTGCTGGTGCTAAATGGATACTTCACAGCCTGCGCAATAGACACCAGACTATGTATAAGGTAGCAAAAGCGTTAATAGAGGAACAGAGGGAGTTTTTACTATACGGCAACTCTCACTTAAAACCGCTTAGACTACGAGATATTGCCAATGTGACAGGGTTGCACGAGTCAACGGTTAGTCGCATTACTAACGGCAAATATGCGCAGATGGAGCATGGCGTTATAGAACTGAAAAAGTTTTTCTCTAAAGGGATGGATGGCGAAGATGGCAATATCTCAACAAGGCATATAAAACAGCTAATCCAAGAGGTCATTGCCGCTGAACCTGTGTCAAAACCATATTCTGATGAAAAGATAGTAGGGCTATTAAAGGGGCAGGGCGTCGACCTAGCGCGGCGGACAGTCGCTAAATATAGGGAAGAGCTGAAAATACCCACTATGTCAATGCGGCGCAGAATCAAAGGCTAATGAAGGAAGATTCTGGGAAGTATATATTTTTCACCCCTGTAAGGATAGTTTGTCGTTTTGTATCGGTGAATAAGTCAGCAAATATTTCACGGCGACTATCATCTAGCCCCACTTCAAAGTCATCTAGTAGCAGGACAACTGGTTTATGACAGTGTGCCTCTAAATATTTTGCCGAGTGGTAGAGCAAGAACAATAGCACCGCTTTCCTCTGCCCGAACGACTGAAACCGCTCTATTACCTTGCCGCCACGCCTTATATAGAGCAAGTCTTTATGACAACCGTATAATAACTTGTGTTTCTCCGCCTCGTTTTCTAGCGGCTTATCAGCTAGACTACTCACTGACAGCGTCAAATCCATCTCTGGCATTAGTATATCAGCTAGCGAAACAGATGAGACAGCCTTGCTGATGCCTTTAACAACCTGTAGTCTTGCGTTTGATATATCAGCCGACAGCACGCTCATCTGCTCATTCAACACAGATACAACATCAAGGTTCACAACGTCCCGCTCTAGCTCTGCACGTTTGCGCGCTAACAGCTGGCGGTAGTTTTTAACCCGCGCTAGGTGTCCCTTGTCAATATAAAACGCTATCCTGTCTAAAAATCCACGCCTAGCGGCATGCTCGTCATCTAGCAGTGTCTCAAAGGTGGGCGAATAACAGATAACGGGGCTTGAAAACATATAATCCACTACAGGCAGGTAGTCGTCTGTCTCATTGATTAACAGTTTACGCTCGTCTTGGTAGAATAATGTAGCTGTTCGGATGTTTTCAGAGGTAGCGTCCGCATCAAACACGCCGTTTATACGCAGATATGTTTCTCCGATAGTTCTGACATCTGCTAGCGTCTGCTGGCGGAATGTGCGCTGGGTTAGTAGCAGATAAATAGCTTCAACGATAGACGTTTTACCCGTGCCGTTATTGCCAGATATGAACAGCGGAGCAGGGTCCACTGGCAACTCTAGTGCAAGGGTGCGGTGGTTTCTAAAATTTGCAAGCGACAATGCTCTTAGAGGCATTACCCGATTTTTTCAATAGATATAGGCACTATGATATATTTCGCCTCGCCACTATCGGGTAACACTAGGGCTGGTTGAATGGCGGTAGTCATCGCAAGTGTAATACTCTCTGAGCCTACGTTCTTTAATATGTCTATCAGCTGGTTAGCGTTAAATATTATATCCATCTTCTCGCCATTGAACGTCACATTTTCACGCACCTCATCACTGGCACTGCCGTGCTCAGTTTCAAGACTATGCACCAATAGCTGTGAGCCATTGAATGACAGGCGCACACCATGTGAAATCTCATTAGTAGTGGCAGCCACACGCCCGACAACGTCTATAAGGCTTGCCCTATTTATGGTAGCTCTTATAGGGTATTCGCTCTGGAACAGCTTGGTAATATTCTTTATATACCGCTCTATCAGCTTAGATGACACGGAGATAGTAGCAGACTTAAAGACTATTAGCTTTCTATCAGTCTCAATAGTTATATCGCCCGCTTTGTCAAAGATATTTGACACATCAAGCACAGTCTTTTTAGGGATATTCACGGTGAATTCGTCTGCTATCCCCTCATCCAGCGTAGCAGATACCGTTGCCATCCGCTGATAGTCAGCAGACGAAATCTCTAGCTTATTTGATATTATTGAGAAGTGTGCTCCGCTGTATTCAGGTTTTGCCGTGTCATTTGATATACAGAATGCCACGTGCCTAAACAGGTCAACAAGTGCGTCTGATTTAATTTTAATAGAGTATTCAGGGGTAATGTCTCTCATCTGCGGGAATAACTCTGGCTCCAACGTGGCAAACTTGCCTATATATGTGCCCGACTTGATAAATAGCAACTTGTTGCTATCGTCTGCATTAGCGGATACGGAAAATGTTATGTTAGCGTCATCTTTCAGCTTGCTTATTGCATCGGCTAGTTTATCAGCGGGCACGGTTACAACGCCCGTTCCCTCAACATTTGCCTTTAATGTAGCAACAAAACTGGTCTGAAAGTTGGTGGACTTGAGCAACAGTTCGCCCTCTTTTGCTTCTATATAGACGTTGTGCAGGATAGTCGCCAACTTTTGCGGTGGCGTGAAAGCGCGGGCATACCTGAGCAACGGATATATATCCTTTTGAATAACAGAAAATTTCATATAAAAACCCCTAACTAAAACATATATGCCATTTTATATGCAAAGAAAGGATAAGTCAAGCCTCCCTTGCAAAAAAAGTTATAGGCTTGCAACCTACCTACAGCACCCCTCTTAAAAACTGCCCCGTGTAAGATTTAGCACACTTAGCACAACCCTCTGGCGTGCCCGTATAGACCACACTGCCACCGCGTTCGCCCCCCTCAGGACCTAAATCTATTATATAGTCAGCTTGTTTTATTACATCTAAATTGTGCTCTATTATCACAACGGTATTGCCTGCTGCAACTAGCTTGTCAAATATTTTTACCAACTTCTTTATATCGTCAAAGTGCAGTCCCGTAGTAGGCTCGTCAAATAAGTATAACGTTTTGCCCGTTGACACCCGCATTAGCTCTTTAGCTAGCTTTATCCGCTGTGCCTCGCCACCAGATAGCGTAGTCGCCGACTGACCCAGCGTTATATAGCCTAGCCCCACATCAGACATCGTCTGAAACTTCTGTCTCAGTTTGGCGTGGTTGGTGAAAAAATTGCATGCCTCGTCAATAGTCATTGCAAGCACCTCTGCAATGCTCTTACCCTTGTATTTAATATCCAGCGTGTCTCTATTGTAGCGCAAGCCACCACAGGAGTCACATTTTACATACATATCAGGCAAGAAGTGCATCTCTATCTTGATTTGCCCATCTCCTAGGCAAGTTTCGCAACGTCCGCCCTTTACGTTGAAACTAAATCTGCTGGAATCGTAGCCCCGCATCTGCGCATCAGGCAATTTAGTGAATAGTGTCCTGATGTCAGAAAATATGCCCGTATAGGTCACAGGGTTAGAACGCGGCGTCCTGCCTATAGGCGACTGGTCTATATCTATGACCTTATCTATCAGTTCTGCACCTGTTATAGACTTATAGCCATCTGAGTTATGCCTTGATTTGTAAAGGTGTTTCATCATAGCAGGGTAGAGTATATCCAATATCAACGTTGATTTGCCCGAACCAGATACACCGGTGACGCAGTTCATCAGCCCCAACGGGATTTCAACATTTATATTTTTTAGGTTGTGTATAGTTGCGCCCTTTATGGTGATGACTTTGTCCGTAGCTTTGCGCCGCTTTCTAGGCACAGGTATAGATTGTCTGCCCGATAGATACGCCCCCGTGAGCGAGTTTTTATCCTCTAACATCTTGTCCGGCGTGCCAGCAAAGACTATCTCTCCGCCAAGCACACCTGCATATAGCCCCATATCTATCACATAATCTGCTGTCATTATTGTATCGCTGTCGTGTTCCACCACTATTACCGAGTTGCCGATGTCGCGCAGGCTCTTGAGCGTGCCGAGCAACATATCGTTGTCGCGCTGATGAAGCCCTATAGACGGCTCGTCTAGCACATATAGAACACCTGTCAGCCCTGAACCTATCTGTGTAGCAAGCCGTATCCGCTGTGCCTCACCGCCCGATAGCGTGCCCGATTTGCGCTCTAGCGTTACATAGTCAATGCCCACAGAGAGCATAAACTTCAACCTGCGCGATATTTCACGGATAATCTTTTGCGCTACCTCTAGCCTGAAACCGTCAAACTTTAAGCCGTTAAAGAACTCGTGCGCCCGTGTTATGTTTAGCTGGGATACCTCGTAGATATTCTTGCCGCCGATACGCACACATAAGCTTTCACGCTTTAATCTTGCACCGTGACAATCGGGGCAGACACGTGGTTGCATGTATTCCCGTGCCTCCTCAGCATCGGGCTGATAGCTGGATGCCAGCTTCATCTTTAAGTAGCCCAATACGCCTGTGAACTGCTTTTTATAGGAGATTGTCTTATTGCCACTGGTGGTAGATAGTTGCAGTGGTTCGTCTGCGCCGTTCATTAGGATATTTCGCTCATCCGTTTTTAGCTTTTTCCACGGGGCGTTCAGGTCTATATCGTATTTTTTTGCGATGGCGTTCAGCATTGTGTGGAACTGATAGTTATCAAAGATAGTCTTCTGCCAAGGTCTTATGGCTCCGCCACGCACGCTCAGACCATCGTCTGGCACAATAACACGCTCATCAAACTCCATCATCTCCCCAAGCCCATCGCAGGTGGGACAGGCGCCGAACGGATTATTAAATGAGAATATGCGCGGTTCCACCTCCGCAAGACTCACCCCGCAGGTAGGGCAGGCAAACTTTTCACTATACAGATAAGTCTTGCCAGCATTTATTACCTCTACAAGCCCGCTAGCTCGCCTTAAAGCTATCTCTACAGAGTCAGTGAGCCGCCTTTTAGCACTTTCTGATATTGCAATCCTATCAACCACTATTGATATTGAGTGTTTAAGGTTCTTATCAAGCTCGGACTCTTCTTCCAACCGCACAAGTTTGCCGTCAATATACGCACGAACAAAACCCTCTTTTAGCAATTCCTTGAAGAGTTTTTTGTATTCGCCTTTCTTGCCGCGTATAATGGGGGCTAGAATCTCTACCTTATTGTCTTTATTAGTCGCCAGCTCCATAAGGGTGTCAACAATCTTCTGAACACTGAATGCCTCTATCTTTTTGCCACATTCGGGGCAGAACACATCACCCGTGCGGGCAAAGAGCAGACGCATATAGTCGTATATCTCAGTAACAGTGCCTACGGTGGAGCGCGGATTATGGCTGATAGACTTCTGCTCTATGCTGATAGCGGGGGATAGGTAGTCTATGCTGTCAACATCGGGTTTTTCCATAAGGTCTAGGAACTGCCTAGCATAAGCAGATATTGACTCTACATAGCGACGTTGCCCCTCAGCATAGATAGTGTCAAATGCTAGGGTAGATTTGCCCGAACCTGATACACCTGTGATTACCACAAGTTTATTTTTGGGGATGTCAACGTCAATATTTTTGAGGTTATGCTGACGCGCCCCGCGTATCACTATAGATGTAGGTGCAATATTTTCGGGTGCTGCTGAAACTTTCTTTACCATAAATTTTTAGTATAACATCTTTTAACCACCCTTGCAATAAAAATAGAATACCACTTGTCAACTATATACTTGTCAGTAGCCAGAAATGCTATTATAATGATTAAGCATAAGGAGTGAATATGAATCAGAGAAAAACCAAGATAGTATGTACTATCGGACCTGCGTCATCCACAGCAAAGACAATCAGAGAGCTTATCAAAGCGGGTATGAATGTTGCACGCCTGAATTTTTCACATGGCACGCACGAGTCGCACCGTGAGACGATTAAGCTGGTACGCTCTATAGCCAAAGAGTTAGGCACATACGTGGCAATATTGCAGGACTTGTGCGGTCCTAAGATACGCATGGGCATACTGCCAGCAGACGGCGTTTTACTAAACGTAGGTGGAGAGATATCCATTCACAGCGGGGACGACTACAAGGGCGATAAATCCTTGCCCGTATCATACCCGCAAATCCATAAAGACGTTGCCCCGCACGAGCGCATATTGCTTGCAGATGGGATGATAGCCCTTGAAGTCCAGCGCATAGACGGGAAAGATGTTGTCTGCAAGGTGCTGAATGGCGGGGTAATCTATTCTAAAAAAGGCGTTAATATGCCGCATTCTAAACTACAAGTATCAGCATTCAGCGAAAAAGACCGTGCTGACCTGCTTATGGGCTTAGCAGAGCAGGTGGACTACGTGGCTATCTCATTTGTCAGGACGGCTGATGATATGAAAGGCGTTCAAGATTTAATTGCCACCAGCGAGCACAAACCAAAAGTTATTGCAAAGATAGAAAAGCCACAAGCAGTTCAAAACATTGATTCTATACTGGCAGTCGCAGACGGAATAATGGTAGCGCGCGGCGATTTAGGGGTAGAGGTGCCGCTTGAAGAGGTGCCTATAATACAGAAAGACCTTATCGGTCGGGTGCGCGAGTCGGGCAAGCTGGTAATTACCGCAACGCAAATGCTTATGAGTATGGTATCTAACCCACGACCTACCCGTAGCGAGGCAAGCGATGTGGCAAACGCAATATTAGATGGCACTGACGCTGTAATGCTGTCAGACGAGAGTGCAAATGGCAAATATCCAGTGGAGGCTTGCGCTACCCTAGACACCATAGCTAGGGCAACAGAACCACATGTAGCAACAAGATTTGATGCAAAAACTATAGACGCAACCCGTGAGATTTCAATTGCGCTAAGTAGGGCTGCCTGCTGGTTAGCGGCGGATGTAAAAGCAGACGCTATTTTAGTGTACACTCACTCAGGGCGCACAGCGTTAGAGGTAGCAAGGTTTCGCCCTAGCTGCCCTGTAGTAGCTATGACGCAGAGCGAATATACGTGCAGGTTTGCCACACTATACTGGGGAACAACTCCGATACAGACGAGTGGGGCGAAGTCAACCGATGAGCTGTTTGCGCTAGCACGTAGTGTTGCCACAAAAAATGGAATATCTAAGACTGGCGGTAGAGTAGTGGTGACTTCTGGCGACCTGCCCGCAGGAGACAACTACTACACAACAACTGTAAGGGTGTTGAACGTGTAAATAATTCACAGGGGGCGCAAGCCCCCTATTTGTATTCTAGCTCTTTCGGTTTCTTATCCATAACTTTTTTAATATCAAGCAGGGTGTCTTTGTAGAGCGACACAAGCTCGTTGTTAGAGCGGAGAGGGAGGGATTTGAACCCTCGATGCGGTGTTAAGCCGCATACTCACTTAGCAGGCGAGCGCCTTCGACCATACTCGGCCACCTCTCCAAAACGAATAGCCAAAACACACAGGAAACGGAGGAGGTAGGATTCGAACCCACGGTAGTGTTACCTACAACGGTTTTCAAGACCGCCGCCTTAAACCAGACTCGGCCACTCCTCCTGCGTGTCACAAGCCCTACATTATACTGAAAATTCTAAAATGTGCAAGAGGGATTTCTGCTAACGCAAAAAAAACTTCCTCTCCCGCATGGAACAAGGACTAGTTGCTGTTGACCTCGTAATATTAGAGAGGCGAGAGGGGGCGATAAAGTATTGGGTCTTTTATCCCCGCCTGCTCAAAGCCTCGCAGACGCAGCCTGCAACTGTCGCATACTCCGCAAGCCTCGTCATCAGCCTGATAACACGACCAAGTCAGATGCAATGGCGCATTCAACTCCACACCTAGCCGCACTATATCAGCCTTTGACTTGTGTATTAGCGGTGTCGCTATCTGTATAGACTCATTGTCTGGCAAACCTGCCTTTAATAATTCATTAAATTTAGTATAAAACAGCTCACGGCAGTCGGGATAACCACTGGAGTCCTCCTCCACAGCACCGATAAATATTGCGCTAGCTCCCAGCACCTCGCTCCAGCTTACTGCAATGCTTAGTATATTGCCATTGCGGAATGGCACGTAAGTTGACGGGATTTTGCCCTTCTCCACACCGCCTGTCTCAACGGCACGGCTAGCATCGGTGAGCGAGGAACCGCCAATGTCTTTCAAGTAGCCAATATCAACTACAAGTTTTTTGTCTATTTTATAATAGTCTGCTATGTCGTTAAATGCTTTTAGTTCGCGTTTTTCGGTGCGCTGTCCGTAGTTCAGGTGTAGCAAGGCTACGTCATAGCCCTGACTAATAGCCAATGCAGTGGCAACACAGCTATCCATACCGCCTGAAAGCACGACAACACATTTAGATTGCATACACTCTTTACCTCAACTTCTATAATAAGCGCAGTATAGCAGGGAAAACTCCATTGTCAACTTTCTCAAAATAACCTTGATTAAATAATTAAAAACTTTTGTATCAGGTTTTGACACAATCGCATGTTAACCTAGCAAATCAATATTTTATAAGAGGTGGATTATGAGCTCTTTACGAATTCGCAGGACAGGTGTAACTAAAGACCCTGAAGATTTCTACGTTAGGCAAACTGACGAGACCAGAGTCGCACTCTATTACATTAACAACATTCTGAGTCGTCCCGTGCCAGTGGAGTGGCAAAACAATTTATGCGAGTGGTTAAGTGAAGTATCGGTGAGACTCTTGGGGATAACAAATTTTGGCCACGTATGGGATGCGGTTGGCAAATCAAAACTTGACATCAAAAAAGCCGACTGGAAGTCTATAGCTGCCCTTAGAGGAAAAAAGTCTAACGAAGAGCGTTTGCCTAGAAACATTGATACAATGCGCAAGGTTATTGCCAAAATGGGCGAATATAGACAGCTAAAGCACGATAAAAAGCTCAAAAACATCTTTGCTTTGTTTGATATAGCCCCTCAAAACAGGGAACTGCTTGCCTTTATAATATACGCTGGCACGTTGCCAATGGTTGACCGCCTCTGTGAATACTACATAGATAGGCTAAAAGAGCAAGAAGAACACAAACTCCTTGCTAATCTTGTGGGTGTCTCTACGGGCGATATAAAACGTAGCCTATCGCCAAATAGTGAACTTATTACAAAAGGATTTATGAAAGCTGAACGTGACAAGGGTAAGCTCATTAGAAGCCTCACCAGTTTCTTTGAGCGGGTGATGACGTCTCCTTGCCAAAGCAAAAGCGCGATAAAGCGATTTATACTTGGCAAGCCCGCAAAAGCTACCTTGTCTCTCCACCAGTTTGACTACATGGCTAATGAGCTTGGGACTATAAAATCTATCTTATCTGCCACGCTAAAAAAGCAGCTCAAGGGGGTAAATATCCTGCTATATGGCATCCCCGGCACAGGTAAGACCGAACTAACAAAGACGTTGGCACGTGAGGTGAACGCTGAACTCTACTCTATATCAGAGGAGAACGTAGATGGCGATAAGAGAGAGCGACTAGGGGAGCTTGCCCTAGCCCAAACCGTCCTGCGGGGTGATAGAGACACGTTGCTACTATTTGACGAGGCTGAAGATGCCTTTTATCAAAACCCATATAATAGTGCTAAACAAAGCTCTAAACTCTATTTCAACCGTATGCTTGAAAATAACAAGACTCCAGTCATCTGGATAAGCAACAATATAAAGGGGTTAGACAGAGCATACCTCAGGCGGTTCACCTATGCGCTGAACGTGAAAAAACCTGACGATAAAGCATTAGCCACTATCTGGAAATCGTCTGCTAAGAAACACCGCATAAGCCTTGATGATGAGCGTATAGACAAGCTATCTAAAACGTATGAGCTCGCCCCCGCTATAATAGACAGCGCACTAAAGACATCTGCCATAATAAAGGACATTGATGCGATAGAGAAAGTTATCAACTCCCTGCAAAAAGCATCATTTGGCTATAGCCCTAAACGCAGGCAGGAGGATAGCACAAAGTTCACGTCAGAACTACTAAATTGTAGCATAGACCTAGAACAATTAGCACAAAAGATAATCAGCAATAAGATTGTGTCGTTCTCAATGTGTCTCTACGGAGCACCCGGCACAGGTAAGTCAGCCTACGCCCGTTACCTAGCGGATAAATTGAATATGAAAGTGTTGCATAAACGAGCTTCTGATTTGATTAGTATGTATGTCGGGCAAACCGAACAGAACATCGCTATGGCTTTCAACGAGGCTTTAGAGAAAAACGGCTTGCTTATCTTTGACGAGGCGGACAGCTTCCTCCGTGATAGGCGGAACGCTCACCATAGCTGGGAGGTATCGCAAGTCAACGAAATGTTGACGCAGATGGAGTCGCACCCACTGCCCTTTGTCTGCACTACTAACCTAATGGACGGGCTTGATAGTGCCTCACTTCGCAGATTCACATTCAAGGTAAAGTATAATTACCTGAAAGACACGCAATTAGCCACTGCCTTTAAGCACTTCTTCGGTAGTCTCCCCAACGCCTCACTAAAAGGGCTAAATTATCTAGCCCCCGGTGATTTTGCTGTAGTGGCGAACAAGGCAAACATTATGCAGATAACGGAGCATAGTGAGCTTATAGAGATGTTGCGTGAGGAACAAGCGGTTAAGAGCAAAGACATTAGCGGTATGCAAGTGGGATTTAGCAATAAGTACGCTACTTGACTAAGTTTATTGCATTTGCTAGAGTAGTATTATGAATGATATGAGCGTCACTAGCGCGTTTAGGTTGCTTAGCCTATTTACTAATAATAAATGGGTTGACTACAGGACTATTATGGACGCCTTTGAGGAAGATGACAAACCCGTATCGCGCGAGACAGCATATCGCTATCTAAGGCGGATATGGGAGAATCTGCCCGTTGAATCAGTTGACGGGCGTTCTAAAAGGTATCGCTTGAGGAGTGGCTATAGAGTCCCTGAAGTAAGCAGTGGCGATGAAAAGGGGCTTGCCTTTGTCGCCGCACTGCTAGACCTTGCCAAAAGAAACCTTGACGTAGAACACGCTGAACAGATAGAAGAGCTGAAACAAAAGATGTTCAGCGGGTTGCACTACTCTAGCTATGCAGTGCTTGCAGGCGAGTCTGAAGACTATAAAAAGGTTGCTAAAAACATAACCCTGCTAGAACGGTGCATTGCTGAACGTAGAGCCGTTACCATAGACTACGCTCGCAATGGGAAAAGCTATAAGCTATACCCATATAAGATATTGTTTGACAATGGACTTTGGTATCTGCTGGCGGAGAATGAAAGCAGGCTGAAAACATTCCGCATAGATAGCATTGTAAATGCGAAATCCGCCCGCAAACACTTTGAGGTGAACTACAAGAAACTTGATGCTTTTCTAAACAGGGGCAACATTTGGCAGAGGGATGAGTTTAAGCCCGATAAAATTACAATGCTGTTCAATGAAGAAATTGCACACCACTTTAACGACAGGCAGATATTGCCCGCCCAGCGCATAGTCAAGGCGCATAAAGACGGCTCACTTGAGATAGAGTTTGAGGCAACAAATGAGATAGAGTTTAAGCTACTTGTTATGCCGTGGTTCCCAGAGTTCACCATCATTAGCCCTAAAAAATATAAGGACTATATTGATAAACTAATAAAGGACTACGCGTAAAAGCGTCCCATACCCGTCATACCCGTCTGAATATCAAGCCGCAATTCATCGTTTTTGTAATACCTCAGACGAGGAGCACTGGAAAATGATGCAGGGATACGTTCAAATCTCAACGTAGCATCCTTGTAATGCGACTTTGCCGTGCCATGTATTCCATTCTCAAATGGAATCTCAAACTCCAATGTGCCGTTCTCGTCATACTTCATTACATTGCCATTTCTTCTGCCATTTTTATAAGGGTGTTCAGTTTCTAACACCCCATTCGCATAGTAGGTTTTTCTTATACCCTCTCGCTTGCCATTCTCATAAGGCTGTTCAGTTTTTAACACCCCATTCTCATAATAGCTCCTTTCTATGCCATCTAGCTTGCCCGCCTTAGACATAAACTCATTCTTCAATCTGCCATTTTCATAGTATATTTTTGTGACAAGGATTTCTTTCCCATCCACCGATAAGCTAGATGAGTATTCTTCCTTGAGAATGCTATTCTCATAGTATTCCTTTCTGTTCTTCCCTTGCCTTATGTGAGATAATACCCCACTGCTATAGTAGCTTTTACTGGTATCATTATCATAATCGTTTTCAGAGCGCGAACTGCCATCCTCATAGTAGCTATATGCAACGCCACATTCCTTATCATCTCTAAATACTGTTTTAGAGGATAACTTACCATTGCTATGGTATTTATACTCAATGCCACATTTCTTACCTTCACTGAATACTGTTTCACTTGCTAACAGCCTGTTAGAATGATATGTTCTTAACACTCCGTTGACAGGCGTGCCGTCAAGGGTGCGGATGACATCATCCTTGCAGCCAGCAAATTTCTTATTGTAGTTGTATATCTTGATAAGCTCTGTGCGAATGACATCATCCTTGCCGTCAGCAAATTTCGCCAATGCTTCTACAAGCCCAAGCGGTCTCTTAAAGGCATTGCTTCTGTAAGAGCTTTTCAAGTAGCGGACGCACGGCACAATACCAAGCGGGTTCTTAAAGTCATCGCCAACAAGAATAACGGGATATGGGGAAGCATTGAAGCACGGCTTACCATCAAACGTGCTTACGCCGTCAAATAGGATGAACAAATTCAAAGTAGCAATATCGGTGCTTACGCCGTCAAATCTATGCCCCACTACCCCCGTGCCCGTTAGCTCTCTGTATAATCCCTGATGTATAAAACAGCACTCAGCAAGCCTCAAGAACTCCTCTTCCGTCAGTTTTTTGTCTTCTGTTTCCATAGCTACCCTCTCATATTCCTATATTACTATAACGTATGAGAATGAAAAAAAAGTGGTCATTTTTAGTTGACAAGACAAAAAAATTGGATAAAATCTGTGATAGAAAAAGGGAGGCATGTATTATGTCTTTTTCAGAAAATATAAAGGAATTCGTTGATGACCTGTCAACGTGGCATAGCGAAGATGTCTTTAATCCGTGGGGAGAATCGGACAAAGAAAATGATATTGGTTCGGACGCACCTCGTAAACGGCGAAGCAACTTGATAAACTATCTACAACAGCGTGAAAAAGCAAAAATCATATTGGTTGCAGAAGCTCTTGGCTATCAAGGCGGACACTTTTCGGGCATAGCAATGACATCTGAACGTGATTTTATACGTTATACCGATAAAGTTTTTGCTAAAGAAAATTTTCATCGCACATCAGATAAGAACAAAACCGATGTCAAGAATCGTATCAAGGATGGCTGGACAGAACCAACGGGAACTGTTGTATGGAAAACAATGTTAGAATATCTGTCTCCAACGGATTGGATAAATTGGAATGCCTTTGCGTTTCATCCACATAAACATAATGAAATTTTGACCAACAGAACACCAAGCGATAAAGAACTTTTGGACGCACAGAAATATTTAAGTAGGTTTTTAGAGTTTTTCCCAAACGCTAAAGTCCTTGTTGCCATAGGCAATAAGGCTAAATTGCAGTTGGAAGAACTGGGCAGAAAGCCGGAATGTGTTAGACACCCTGCAAATGGAGGCAAGCCAGAGTTCGTAGAATACATTAAAGGAAAATTTAAATAGTTGCAAAAACTAGCAAGACCTATAAGCCCTCCCCCATTTAATGGGGGAGTTGTTGCTGGTCAGTGGGTTTCATATTTTATTTCACTAAACACGTAGCGTTTCTCCCGAGTGCCTGAAATTTCAAGCCGCAATTCGTTGCCTTTGTGTTCCTCTTGAGTCTCAAAGCGGTTGTTAAGGTATAAAATTTCAATCAGTATATCGTTATCTCTGTAATATCTCAGGCAAATGTCGTGCTCCCGTTCCAACTCCACCCTCAATGTAGCATCCTTATAATATGACTTTGCTCTGTCATATTCTCCATTAGTAAATGGAACTTCAAACTCCAGTGCGCCATTTTCGTCATACACCTTTACAAGACCATTTATCCAGCCGTTCTTATGAGGAATTTCAGTTTTTAAGACTCCGTTTTTATAATAGCTTTTTTCTATGCTTACTCCCTTGTCAAAACTATATGAGGATTCCCACTTGAGAACACCACTTTCATAGTAGCTCTTTTCGTTCCCCCCTCGCTTTATGCGTGATAATGCTCCACTTTCATAGTATTCTTTACTTGTGTTATCTGAGCATTCGCTCTTGAGAACACCACTTTCATAGTAGCTCTTTTCGTTTGCCCCTTGCCTTATGTGCGATAATGCCCCACTCTCATAGTATTCTTTAAGTATGTTATTAGCATAATCTATTTCACGGTTCAAATTACCATTCTCAGAGTAGCTAGACGCAACGTCACGCTTGCCTTTCTTGAATGAATCTTTATATGCTAGTTGTCCGTTGGGATGATAAGACCTTAATGTTCCATTGATGGGTATGCCCTCAAGGTTGAAACGAGGAGCACTGTCAAGGTTGAAACTAGGAAGACTTTTAGGGTTGAAACGAATATCACTGTCTTTGGGAAGTCGCTTCAAGGCTGGCACAATACCAAGTGGGTTCTTAAAGTCATCGCCCGTAAGGATAACGGAATAATTCTCGTAACAGTAAAAACACGGCTTACCATCAATAGTGACGGCAAACAATCTACTGGTGTCACGCGCCATCCAATAGCCTGTTACTTCCTTGAATAGTTCCCAATACATAACACAGCTCTCAGCAAGCCCCAAGAACTCCTCTTCCGTCAGTTTTTTGTCTTCTGTTTCCATAGCCATCCTCTCATATTCCTATATTACTATAACGGATGAGAACGACAAAAAAGTGGTCATTTTTAGTTGACGATATAGAAAAAATGGGCAAAGAATAGTATAGCCCCCTCACGGGGGCTATGTTCGTTTATTATACGACATTGTCATTCTGAAGTTTCTTGACTTCGGCAAGTGAAAGCCCCGTAAGGTTAGCAATCGTATCGGGAGCATATCCCATTTCTAGTGCCTTTTTAGCAGTTTCAAGTTTGCCTTTAAGCTCGCCCTCTAACAAACCCTCTAGTCTGCCCCTCAACGTGCCTTGTTGCAAGCCTTGTTGCATGCCCTGTTGCATACCTTGTTGCAAGCCTTGTTGCATGCCTTCCTGCAAGCCTTCTTGCATGCCCTCTTCTTTGGCTCTCTCCGCCATACGTAGTCCATAGTTCCTTGCGCTGTTCATATCCCGCTCTGCTTTCTCATAGCCCATATAAGCACGATATAGCGCAGGGTCATCATGCACTGACCTTAACTTCTCATTGATTTCTGCTAATGCGCTGTTCATACCAAATACCCTCCTCAATAGCTCCTCATTGCTCTGCTCATTCAAATACACTAGCCATTGATACAACTCGTCACTCGCTACATCTAACCCTTTCGCTAACTGTTGCCTAAACCTAACCATATCAAGAAAATGCACCCCAATCAAATCAGACAACATAAAGTCTTTCTCCGTGTCTTCATACAAATGGAAACTGGGATGTATCTTATCTAAATCAAGGCACTTAAAGTTCACAATATTTATCGTTATAACAGGACGCAGTTTTGTATAGTCGTCCCCGCTCTCTATACCTAGTATAAACTGTCTGCATAAATAAAACAAGGTTCTTTCTACCATATTGTGTTCGTTGACTAACTGCACCTCTATATCAACCTTTGTCTTGTCCTCAAGCTGTGCTAACACGTCAAGCCTAGATAACTTCCCGTGTATTGTTAGTGCAGAGAGTTCCCTGTTGTCTAGTATTTCAAGTGAAACGATAGGCTTTTTCCTAGTATCCTTTAACACAGCATTAAGAAAAGCCATAAGCAAAGGTTCACTCTGCCCACGCTCCCCAAGAGTTTTCTTGAAAGCAAAATCATTCAATGGATTCAACCGCTCTGCGATGTTGTTGTCCATAAAGGCGAGTATAATGGTGAACTGAAATGTTGTCAAGGAAAACTAAAAACATGTAATTGCACAAGTTGAAATAACCCTGTAAATTCCACTGGCTAATAATCAGAATAGCAATCGTTGCACTTCGTCATTGAACTAGGAACTAAAAAGACAGCTCCAAGTGTCGCAAGAATACTTCAATGCTAATAGCTAAATGAAGTTCATTTCACGCTATTTAACTCCCTTAAAAACTCTTCGTGAACCTTGCCGTTTGTGGCAAGCAGATAGTCTAGCCCCAGTCTGAATGGCTTACCCGCAAGGTCTGTCACCTTGCCCCCAGCCTCCTCTACTATGACAATGCCCGCTGCCATATCCCACGGACGCAGGGTTGATTCATAATACACGTCAAACGTGCCGCGCGCCACATAGCACAAATCAAGCGCAGCAGAACCTGCACGGCGCATTCCCTGCGTAATGTCCAGCATGTGCGCAAATTTATGCACAGTTTTACGTCGCAACTCTTTATCATAAGGAAATCCAGTAGCAAATAGGCTACGAACAGCCTTATCAGTGTTAGATACGTGTATGCGCTCGCCGTTCATATACGCACCCTCGCCTTTTGCAGCGCAGAAAAGCTCATTTAATATCGGGTTATACACCACACCGCAGTGCGGTTGCTCATCTATATACACGCCCGCTGATATGCACGTAAATGGAAATCTATGAACGAAACTGGTAGTGCCGTCTATTGGGTCTAGGTATATTACCTTGCCCGACTGCATACCTATATCAAAAGGGGAGCTTTCCTCGCCTATAACGCGGAAGTCTGGAAAAACTTTATTAAAGGCAGCTGTCAGTTCCCTTTCCAGCGCAACATCATATTGAGTGACGAGGTCTATCTCCCCCTTAAACTGAACATCTTTATCCGCAGAGTCAAAGAATTGTTTCATCTTTGACCCTGCAGACTTAACTATTGGGAGCAATCCCTCTAGGATTGCATTCATTACTTCGCTTCCCAGAACCTCATCGTGCCATTTTTTGCTAGGTTGATATGCATCTTGTAGCATTCTTCCAGCAGTTGCGGTTCGTGGTTACCCTTAGTAGCATCATAAGCGCGCTTGAAGTAGTCCTTCAAGTAGTCCTTATATGCAGGGTGTGCACACTTTTCTATAACAACGGGCACACGTTGACGTGGAGCAAGCCCGCGCAGGTCAGCAAGCCCTTGTTCGGTTACCAATATGCTCAAGTCATGTTCCGTTTGGTCAACGTGCGTAACTTTCGGCACGATACAGCTAATGCCGAATTGGTCGCCACTCTTAGACGGACGGGCAGATGGTCCGTGCATAATAGATATCCAGCCGTTACGTAAGAAATCGTTAGACCCGCCGATACCATTTTGCATCTTCGTGCCACTAGCCAGCGTTGAGTTAGCATGCCCGTAGAAGTCCATTTCAAGTGGCGTATTCATAGCGATAACGCCTAACCTACGAACAACTTCTGGGTGGTTAGTGATTTCTTGCGGGCGTAGAATAACCTTGTCTTTGTAGAATGTATAGTCCTTCCACCAATCCTTAAAACCATCTTCTGACAGCGATAGAGATGTAGCAGTTATCATCTTGCACTTGCCACTCTTCAAGAATGGCAGGAAGCTGTCTTGCAACACTTCAGTATAAACTGTCAAGTCTTCAAATGGAGAGTCTGTTAGCCCCTCAACAACTGCGTTAGCTATGCCACCCACGCCAGATTGCAATGGCAATAGGTTCTTAGGCAGACGACCCGCCTTAACTTCGTGGCTTAGGAAGTCAACTATGTGGTTAGCAATAGCCTTTTCATCATCGCCAGCACCCTTTAACGCCCTGCCCCTATCAGGCAGAGTTGATTCAACTATAGCAACTATCTTAGACTTGTCAGTCGGGATATACTCAGTGCCTACACGTTCCCCCGAGTGGGTTATTGGTATAGGCTTGCGATGAGGTGGCAGTTCAGGAACATAAATATCATGCATACCCTTTAGGTTAGGGATAGCGGTATTTACTTCAACGATAATGTTCTTTGCAATTTTTATCATTGCAGGAGATGCACCTACTGCAGCTGTTGGAACGATGTTTCCCTTTTCATCTATTTCAGACGCTTCAACGAATACATAATCAAGTTCGCCATAGAACCCATACAACAAATCTTGTGCATAGGTTGAAAGGTGCTTGTCGCCATATTTGATTTCGCCCTTGTTGATAGCTGCAGAAACAGCTTTCGCCGTTTGATAAGGCCAGCGTTTGTTGGTGATTTGCAGTTCAGCCCAACGCCCGTCAGTATCAGCACCGACAGATGCGCCAGTGTAGACATCAAACTTCCACTTGCCTTGCAAGCCCTTTTCTTCAACGTAGTCAGCAATAACCTTAGGTGTCAGTTTCGGATAGCCTGCCGGTGTAAAGCCCGACCAACCTACACTAATAGGTTTCTTGTCGGCAGTCGTAAAGAACTTAATCAAATCCTTCGGGTCTTTCACTACCTTTGATAGCAGCGATTTGTCCTTGATACGGTTTTCAAATTCAGACATTTTCCAGTCCTCCTCTCATTTAATGTTTTGGTATATATGAACAGTGCGGTTCAGGCGCAAAACAAGAACCAGTCATAGCATAGGAACGCGCCCGACACCCACCGCAAACACCCACATAACTGCAAACTCCACACTTCCCCTCATACCTGCTGAAGTCGCGCAACCCTTCAAATAACTCCGACTTGTCCCAAATATCCTCTATACTCTGCTCAAATACATTGCCCGCAACCAGCGGGAAATAAGAACAGGGGAACACATCTCCATTACTGTTTATAAACATAATAGACTGCCCCGCAATGCACCCCTTGCCACCGCCTGCAGAGAAACTCAGCGAACGTCGCTCCATGCTGATACCCTCTATGCGACTCTGCTGTTCCCATACCCTATAATACTGCGGAGCACAGGTCGGACGCACGAGCACTTCGGTCTCTTCTCGCTCCATTTTGTAGTGCCAGAGCAATATCTCTTCGTAATCATCTTTAGATATAAGCTCATCCATTATATCTTGCCCGCGCCCAGTGGGTACTATTAAAAACATATACCACGCTACAGCACCCACGCTCTTCGCCAGCCTATATGTCGCCTCTATATCGGACCTATTGCGTTTAGTGAAAGATGAATTCACTATAAACTTTATTCCGTGCCTATTAAAGCATTCACTCGCACGCATAAATGCATCAAACGCACCCTGCTGCCCTCTAAAATTGTCATGAACCTCTCTAGTCGCACCATCAAGGCTCATAGAAACTATCTTGATACCGCTATCTTTTATACGTCTACACGTATCGTCATTTACAAGTAATCCGTTAGTTGCCATAGCCATTCGCAAGCCTACTTTTGCACCTGCTTTGGCAACGTCAAAAACATCATCCCGTAGCAACGGCTCCCCACCAGAGAGAACCACCACAGGGCTGGCAAATGCTACAATATCAGCAAATAACCTGTCCAGTTCCACCAGCCCCCAGCGACCAGCACTTATACCCGCATCTGCAGACGAACGACAGTGGACGCACGACATATTACACCTGCTAGTAAGCTCTAGTGCCATCCACTTCAGCTGATGTTGCTTTTGTCCCAAATTTTCACTACTCCAGTAAATGCTATAATAAACCAGTTTTATAAAACTTGCAAAGGAAATTTCAACCCCACCCTAACAAGACTATATTCATTTGTTCAAACAAGTCATTAGGTTAGCACATATTAACGGCAATAGCAAGCAGGTTTCCCCTACCTCAAAACAGCAAATGTTTGTTGTTCTTTCACCTGTATTAGAAAAATTAACGCTATTTTATAAGATGACGTGCGCATACTATAACTAACCATTAAAACCGGTGATAAAAAGTGGATTTTAGTTATACATTGTCGTATAAAATAGTAGGCTGATTTTTTCTAAAATCATATTGACAGCCCCTAACATTTTCCAATATACGTCCAGTGTCAATTTGCCTACTGCCTAGCAGGAAATAGCGGAGACCTCTATACACAATGTAGTATTTACCAAACGTCTTTAACAACTTTTTGCCCTTTATCATACTTAAAATCCTAAAAACTAGGTAATTTTTGTAGTGCAATACAAAAACTTTAAGACAATCTTTACTTTTTATTTGATAGCAGAAAATGTATCGTCATTGAACTGGGGCTAGGGTAGAACCTTAAAATAACTTTTTAGAACCCCTAAACGAACGCTCCGCCTCTCGCTGCATATCTTTGTCGCGCAATGCATGTCGCTTGTCGTATAGTTTTTTGCCCCTAGCAACTGCTATTGCTAGCTTAATATTGCGCTTTTTGAAATAAAAACGCAAGGGGACGATAGTTAAGCCATCTTCAGCCGTTCTAGCCGCTATGCGAGCTAGCTCTCTACGTTTCAAGAGTAGCTTGCGTGAGCGTGTAGGCTCGTGGTTGTTAATATTGCCGAACTCATACTGAGGGATATTAGCATTTATAAGGAACGCCTCGCCACCTATAATCTTTACATGCGCTTCCTTTAGGCTGGCACGTCCCTCACGCATAGATTTTACCTCTGTGCCAAGTAGCGCAATGCCCGCCTCAAACTCCTCTAATATCTCATAATCAAAGTAGGCTTTCTTATTGTTAGCGATAGCCATTGTTTATTAACCCATATTTTGCGATTCCCACAGGTATGTATATTTAGTATATACCGCCATCGCACTTGAATAAGCTGCTATCAACCCCCGCGTGCCGTCTAACACAGCACCTTTTAATATAAACGCCTTAAAGAACGCCACTACGGGGAGGATAAATATATCAAAACCACTGACACGTTTGCCTGTATGTGAGCCTTTCCACACCTTAGACAGCCATAGCATTTTATTCATGTGCGTGTCAAAATCTTTATATGAATAGTGGATAAGGTTTCCGCTTAACATCCCGTATCTGCCGTCCCATTTTAGATATAAATGCGGGTCTTGTCCCGCAAAACGCGCACCGCAGTTCCGTTTCATCAAGCGCAGTTTAGAATCAGGATGCCACGCATGCCTTAAAAGGCGTCCCATATAAAACGAACGTCTGCTTAATATATAGACTTGTTCTCTACCAGTAGTTATCGCCTGTTTAATAGAAACTGCTAGTTCTGGGCTTACCGCCTCATCGCAGTCTATAAACAAGACCCAGTCCGATGTGCATTTATCAAGCGATGAATTTTGCTGAGCTACATGCCCCTTAAAGGGTTCTGAATAAACTTTTGCCCCGTAAGATTTCGCTATTTCAATGGTTCTATCGGTTGATAGAGAATCAACTACTACTATCTCATCTGCTATGTCCTTGACAGTAGCTAAACAACGCCCAATGTTGTGTTCCTCATTGAACGACATTATGGCAACGGACAAGCTCACGCAAGTAGCTCCTCGTAATATTTGAGATATTTTTCAATCATAACATTATCAGTAAAACCCTGTGCTTTTTTGTATGCCGTCTTGCCGAACAACTTGCGCTTGTCAGGTTCATTAGCCAATTGCAACATCTTGTCCGCGAATATCTGTGGATTGCGCACTGGCGATAGGTAGCCAGTCACGCCGTCCTCTACTAGCTCTGGTATCCCACCAGTATTGGTTGCCACAGCTGGTTTAGATAAAAAAAATGCATCTATGATAGACGTGTTCAGCCCTTCTAGGTAGGACGAAACAACAAATATATCCATACAGCTAAGCATTAGTGGCACGTCTGTCCTGAAACCTGTAAATATTACACTATTAGCTAAGCCTAATACCTTTGCCTCATATTTAATCTCGTCAAATAGCGGTCCATCGCCCACTAACAATAGATTAGACAAGGCATTTGCTTTGCTCAGATAAATCTTATATGCGTTCAATAATGTATGATAATCTTTATGCGGGGAGAAGTTCGCTACCGTGCCGAACACGAGAGCATCTTTCTCTATACCTAATAACTTTTTAGCATCAGCTACAGCTGTGCCAGACACGGGCTTTATAGGCGTAGTGCAGGAATGTATTACCCTTATGTCTTCTGCTGGTATTCCGTCATTTATAAGGACGTTCTTTATCCCGTCTGAAACGGCTACGATATTGACCTGTTTATTTTTATATTTCTTTAGGCTAATGAAATTTTTATTGACCGAAAAATCCACACGGCGCGTATTAACCAGCTGGTATTTGCCACCTGTCAGCTTAGCCAGCAATAATGGCGTGAGGGATGCTGCTTCATGAGAGTGAACAATATCAGGCTTGATTTCATTGATAATAGCCTTAAACTTCTTATAGGTAATAGGCGATATTTCTCCGCCAAACTTTGTTGTCTGCATATTTTTAATATCTTTTTTGGAGAACTCACCGTCTTGGCGGCACACCAGACAAGACTCCACCCCTCGCTCAAGCAAGCCAATGTGCAACAACATACACTGACGCTGTCCACCGCGCCACTCCCTGCCCATATCAAAGTGTAGAATTTTCATAGTCCCCCAGTCTAACAAGTAAGCAAAAAAAGTCAAGTGCTAATACTATTAGAGTCAGCCAGCGATAAACTGTTCTGCGGCTCACGTTGAAGTATGCCACACGAAATTGCCTCTAAACGTCACCAAATATCCGTTAACGCTCCCCATACCTGTGCGACCTCTTTCTCGGCTTGTTCCTGAGAGCCACTATTATTTATGATATAGTCTGCGTATTTGCGCTTATCGCTGAATGGCATCTGCTGGGCTAACAGTTTGAGTGCCTCCTCATAGGGCGGATAACCCCTACTTTTCAGTCGTTCCAGCTGCGTTTCCTCATCACAATAAACAACAATTATTTTGTCGTATAATGACAGGTCTGTTGCCTCTATCAATAGCGGGGCATTATATATAATCACCGCTTTGCTATCCTTTGCATAAGTGCGAGCTATCTCATCTTTAACGTATTTTTTTATGGCGGGGTGCATTATCTCATTTAGCTTTTTAAGATTTGCTGGGTCGTTGGCGGTTATTTCCCGCAACTTTTTCCTGTCTATAATATCCTCCGCTAGTATGTCTGAACTGAATAGAGCTATGACAGCATCATAAGCTGAGCCGTCTGGCGCAATGATTACACGCGCCACATTGTCAGCATCTATAATATAACAGCCACGTTTTTCAAAAAGACTTGCAATATAATTTTTGCCGCTAGCCATCCCGCCAGTAAGCCCTATGAGCATCTATACACCTCTCTTATCACCCGCACTCGCTCGCTGAGTGGCAACATTGAGAGCATTATACAAAGTTCATCTGCCTTAAAAGCTGCACACACTGCAGGTCGCCTATCATAATCACCGCATCTACCGCTCTCTAGCAGATACTCGCAAGGCACACCCGCTGGTTTATCCAACGTAGATATATCATAAGCGATACAACACGCTCCGCACATAAGGCAATTTATCATACGAGTAGAGCCTCAACATTAGCTCCCTCGTATTCAAACGATACACGTCCTTGCTTACATTCAAAGCAAGCGGTCGCCTTTACCGCTATAATGTCCCCCGTATTAAATGTTATCCTATCAGCAAGTTTTGCGATTGTTTCAGCAGCACCTAGCCGAGCAAGTACGCTTATATCGTCAGTTATATACTCACTCAATACTGAATATCCATCAAAGTTGCCCGATATATCAAGCATTAAAGCAAATCCAAACAATGTAATAGCACCCGTCAGCCTACTGCGGTTGCGACTGTGGACGATAAATGCGACGCGTGGTGTGCAAGATAGGTTAGAATTATACGTCTGGATAGTTGCACCGTTTGCCGCTACTGAGCTTGGCAGTTTAGCCGATACGCACCCAGTATCAACGTCAATGCATACGATATTACGCGACAACACTGGTGCAAGCAAGATTACGTCATTATATCTATAAGTAGCACCTACAGAATATGCCTGAAAAAACGAGCCGTAGACACGTTTAATAGTGTTGTCCGACAGCACCCCTTTCATCTCCACCTTATTGGTATTGTTTTCTCTAAATCTGACGAACTTCATTCTGTTTTCCATATTTTATCAACTGCAGCGATATATTCGGCTATAAAGAATAAACCAAAAAATATCATGTGCGCCCATAACAATACCAAAAGCAACGTTCCTAAAGCACCATAGTATGAATAACGCGCCAACATAACGCTCATCCAGTTTAGCATTACCGACTGCAAGAACCAAAAATAAAAGCTGAATAAAACCGAACCGACAAATGCTAATAACACTCGCGGTCGCTTCAAGGGCAACAACATCCAAACCGTGAACGCTGCAAAGGCAATCACCGACAACGAAAGCACTTTATTTATAAAATACACTAAATTAAGCTCAATTAGCGGAAGCTCGCTAGGTAGAACACTTATTAAAAAGTGTGCCATAGTAGATGTAATGGTAGCAAGCACTATTAAGGCTATAGAAAATAAGGGTATAAACAGGTGCGCTAGCAACTGGCTGAAAAATAGTCGCCTAGCACCAGTTAATATTTCACGCCACTTTAAACCCCTTAGCCTATTCCACCATTTATATGAAATCTTATCTTTCGCCCAAATTAGAACGCTTACTAATGTGTTTCCTTGCGTTTCTTTAATACTTTTTGTTCCGAATATCCTATTGAACGCTGCCTGCAAGCCGCCTATCAGTATGGCTGCACTATATAGCCAGATAATCAAACTAAACCAGCCCACAGAAGCAAACGACATAGGAATATGCACGTCCATTACAGACAACATATTTATAATCTGCGTATATAAAGCCATATCTTTAACCGTGCTGAACGTTTCGCTGTCGCTGGCTATCAGAGCAGAGGTCGCAAAACCTATCAATATAGCAGTAGGCACTATGGATATTAAAAAATAGTATGTGCAGGCAGCGGCACGCATATATATAGCATCAGTATAAGACTTTTTTGTAGCAGTCCACAATGCCCGCACTACGTTAAACACTATTTCAACCGCCCGAATAGAGTATTCTTCTTTACCTCAGTAAGCACCACTTCCACCTCTTCACCCACATTAACAGCACGGGTAGTTTCAAAATTAACTATCCTGCCATAGATTGTCCTGCCCGACATAGTGCTGACATCTTGTTTAGATACGCCCTCAACTAAGACTTTAGCACAAACGCCGAGCAATGCACTATACCGCTCACTAGCAATACTATCTTGCAACTTTAATAGTCTAGCAAGTCGTTCAGATTTTACACTCGCAGGCACATTATCGTCAAGTTCATTTGCTTTTGTGCCCGGTCGCGAGGAATACTTAAAAGCAAATATAGATTCATACTTCATTTGCTCCACTGCGGCAAGCGTAGCCTCAAAATCTTCATCCGTTTCTGACGGGAAACCCACTATAAAATCTGATGCAAAACGCAGTTTCGGAAAGAACTCAAGTGCTGTTTGAACCTTATCTAAATACTGATTCCAAGTATAGCCTCTATTCATACGTTTTAATACGCTATCAGAGCCAGACTGTAACGGTAGATGAACCAGCGGGCAAATATTATCGTGCCCAGCTATTGTGTGAACTAATTTTTCAGAAAAATCTTTCGGGTGAGACGTAACAAAACGCAAACGAACTACCCCCTCTATCTGAGCTACCTGCCCCAATAGAGCAGGGAAGTCCACACTAGAACTAGAACCAGCACCATAAGAATTAACATTTTGCCCTAATAGCGTTATTTCTTTAGCACCATTGTGAACCAATGCTTTAGCCTCTGCCAGTATCTCACCAACATTGCGACTAATCTCGCGCCCCCTAGTGTATGGCACTATGCAATAGCTACAAAAATTATTACACCCTTTCATAATACTGATAGACACCGACACATTAATTCTGCGCTTAAATGGCGCAACATTAAAACTAGTCGCATCAACATCTAACGATGACGTGCGCTCGCCCGATAACGCCCTAGTAAGTGCATAGTCCAACATTGGCAGGTTATCAGTCCCAAGAGCGAAATCAACCTGCGGATACTTGCGTAAGAGTTGTGCCCCCACCTGTTGAGCTACACAACCCATAACGCCGATTATAGACGGCTTGCCTGACTTGCTATGCAGTTTGCCAAGCATACCTATGTAGCTTGATACTTTATTTTGCGGGCTTTCTCTAACCGAACACGTGTTTAATATAACAATATCTGCCGTCTTATAGCCATCTGCAGGAAACAATCCGCGCTCTTCTAGCGTTGCCGCTATTCGCTCGGAGTCGTATTCGTTCATCTGACAGCCGAATGTTTGAACGAAATAACTATTCATCAGTATGCTCCGCGCCTGAAAAATACTATATACGGAGTGTATAATAGTATCGTCACATCAAGCCAGACAGACCAGTTGAACGCATACCAGTTGTCTATAGCTATTCGTTCAGCATAAGACGTATCGTTGCGCCCGCTTACCTGCCAAAGCCCCGTTATCCCCGGATAGGTCATTTTATAATATACCTTGTCCTCCCCGTAATACTTTTCCAGCTCCTCTGTCAGCACTGGGCGTGGTCCTACTATGCTCATCTCCCCTAACAACACATTTATAATCTGCGGTAACTCGTCTATAGATGTTTTCCGCAAAAACCTACCCAGCGGAGTAGCGCGCGGGTCGTTCTTTAACTTATAGGTTTCGTTCCACTCCTTGCACATATTCTCATCGTTTGCTAATAGCGTTATAAGACGTGCTTCGGCATCGCCATACATACTCCTTAGCTTATATATCTTGAACAGCTTGCCCCCATGCCCTATACGCTCGTGACGGAACACTGGAAATGTGCCATATAGCATATATATAGCCACACACAGTGGCAGACAGACAAGCAACACAAGTGGCAATAGCAAGAGCGACACCACAATATCAAATATACGTTTTAATATTATATTCACAGGCGAGATAATCAAATTGTTTATGTATAGATAACCCAATTGCCCATTTAAGAGCTGACCTGCCTCTGCATTTGTCATATCAAGCACATCTGGCACGGGCACATATATAACGCTGACTACCCGCGTATGGATATGTTTTAGCAGTTTATGCTCTGTAGCCGTCTGAATGTCAGCTGGAACCATTATAGCAAGCTGGATATTATTATCATCAATCAGATTATCTAGTGTCTCTACATTTAATCTATCAGATAAAACTTCTTGTTTGACAATACGTAGCCCCATATAGCCTGATGCATCGGTAAATATCTTATGAACACGTTCAAGACGCTTTTCATCACCTATTAAAAGAGTATTTTTCTGAAAGTAATTAGTTTTGGCTAATAGCAATTTTATTATAATACGCATTATGGTTATAAACACGAAGAGAACGGCAAAAAGAACGCACAACAAGAGTCGCGACACACTATCGCTCATCTTGCCGAGTGAGACCACTGCAAGTGCTATAACAAAAGCGAGCACCACTGAGCGCAACACTCTGCCCGCCTCTATCCACAGAGGGTCTCTGCGCCAGTATAGACCGCTACTAAATAGTAGAATCATTAGTATTAAAGGTAGCCACCACAGAGAAACAAAGTGAATGAAATTGAATTGCAACTCCGCAATGCCAGCGATGTAATCAGCCAGCTGTCGCAAGCCATAAGATACGCTGAGCGAAAGATAATAGGCAACGATATCGCCTAGCAACAATATCAGTGAATATGTGCTGACAAGGCGGGGGTTACGCATTTAGACTAGATAGCCATCACTATTTTCAAGCACGTCAAGGTATCTAGCAACACCACTCGCCACACCTAAAAACTCATCTGCATAGCCCGCAGCGCGCAAATTGGTTAAATCAGCCTGTGTGAAACGTTGATACTTCCCTTGCAATTCATCTGGGAATGGCATATATTCAAGACTTGCCTCGCTGTATTTAGCTTGCACCGCCCTTGCTATCGCCTCAAAACTTTCCGCCCTGCCCGTTCCGCAGTTAAAGATACCAGATAGTTCAGGATGGTCAAAGAAAAACAAATTAACGTTAACAACATCATCCACGTGTATAAAATCACGCAATATATCTGCACTGCCCTCAAATAACTTCATCGGCTCATTTGCTTTAACCTGCTGAAAAAGATGACTTGCAACACTAGCCATCTTCCCCTTATGGTTTTCCTGCGGACCATACACATTAAAATACCGCAAGCCCACTACTTGAGAGCGGAGCTTATCGGCATTAAGCCTATAATACCTATCAAACTGACATTTAGAGAAAGCATAGACGTTTAGCGGATATTCACACTCGGGAGATTCTCTAAAACCTGCTTTCCCATCGCCATAGACTGATGCACTAGATGCATATATAAACGGAACAGAATTGTTGCTACAATATGCCAATAATTTTTTGCTATACTCATAGTTGGTATCCATCATAAACCTGCCGTCAGGCTCTGTGGTGTCCGAGCAAGCACCTTGATGTATTATATGCGTAATATTCAGCTTGCTAATGTTGGACATCAGCTCGCGGTAGTCCATATAGTCAACAAACTCAAGACGATTCAGATTTCTATGCTTGCAGCCAAAAGTTAAATCGTCCGTGAGCAATATATCTTTTACGCCACGCTTATTAAACCCACGAACAATATTGCTCCCGATAAAGCCAGCACCGCCAGTAACCAGTATCACCTAGCGTATCCCCCACCTGTCTAACTGTGCCAGTAACACACTATCAGGGTAATTGGCACGGAACTGCGCCAACAGATTAGTCCTGTCCACCCCCTCTGCACTCAATATGCCTCTGTAATACCAGAGCGGAGCAAACTCACCCTTTAGGTCGCTAGCACTAGCAATATTTTGAGCAACATCTAAGTCAACCAGCAGACTTTTAGCGAAAGCCTTATAGCTCCCGCCTACCTTGCCTAGCTCCTCTAACCCCCTATCATACATACCAGCAGAAACAAATGACGCACCAGCCACGTAACGTATATAATCTTTGGCAAATGAATATTTATTGGCTAGTTCGGCGTATCCCTCCAATGCATCAGTTGATGATATAGCCCGTTCAGCCGCGCCAATAAGCTCAATATTGCCCGCACGACTGCCATTATATAGACTCACACCGCCGTATATAAGGGCTACAGCTAACACTAAAGCACCCGCACCTATTATAATATTCTTATAATTCGTCCTGATAAACCTATCAAGCTTATCAACGGGCAAATCCCGCGCTAAAACGTCATTTTTTCTGCCTGCCATTGCAACGCTCCAATATATTTATTACTTACGTCTGCCAAATATCCTAAGCAAATATATAAACAGGTTCACAAAATCCAGATAAAGCTGCAATGCCCCAATTATGCTATAACGCGCAATCATATCGCTACCTTGCCCATCCAGCTCGCCCGCCATATCTTTTAATTTTTGCGTATCATAAGCTATCAGACCAGCAAAAACCGCCACGCCTACATAGCTCGTCATCCAGTATATAGATGGCATCTGCAAGAACATATTGGCAATGCTTGCGATAATAAGCCCTACAAGCCCTACCTTCATAAAACCGCCCAACCCAGTTAAATCGCGCTTGGTAAATGTTCCATATATGCTAAGCGCAAAAAACGTTGCCGCACATATAAAGAACACCGATGCTATGGATTCCTGCGTGTAGATAATAAACAAACTTGAAAGCATTAGCCCATTCAGTAGCGAATATGCCACAAAAGCAAGCATTGCCATAGTTGGGGACATCTTGTTGATAGCACCGCTTAACACCACAACTAGTAACAATGTCGCAACTACCAGCCCCCACACCAAACCGCTACCAAATATCGCTTGTTGGACAGACGGCGTAACGCTCACATAGTAAGCAGATGCACCAGTCAACACCAATGCAACACTCATTAGCATATAAACACGATTCATAAACGCAGAGAGCACGCCGCTCCTGCCCTGTATTATCATACCGCCCTGATTATTGTCTCCAATTTTATACATAAAATAATCCTCCGTTAAATTAGTCTAATACTAGGAGAATAACATGTCAAGTTCCGCCCGTCAAGACTTCGTCCGCCTAATATCTGCACCGAGTGCCATTAACTTTTGCTCTAACGCATCGTAGCCCCTGTCAATATGATACACCCTGCGGACTTCGCTTTTACACTCAGCTACAAGGGCGGCTATCACTAGCCCCGCCCCCGCCCGCAGGTCGCTAGCCATTACAGGCGCACCCGATAACCTTTTAACACCTTTAACTACCGCCGTTTGCCCTGATATCGTAATATCTGCACCCATACGTTTATATTCGGCTACGTGCATAAATCGGTTCTCAAAAATTGTCTCATTTATAACAGACGTGCCTTCTGCAACCGATAGTATCGCCATAAACTGCGCCTGCATATCTGTAGGGAAACCAGGGTGAGGCATAGTCGTTATATCTTTAGCTTTTAGCTGCCCGCTAGATTTTATAACCAACCGATTACCCCCCACGTCTATATCTACCCCCATAGTGGCAAGGGCATCTATAATAGGCGATAATTCTTTCACAGGTGCATCTACTATATCTACTTCGCCACCAACACCCGCCACAGCACAAAGCAACGTTCCCGCCTCTATCCTATCAGGCATGATGCTATATGCGGCAGGAGCTAGCTGAGCCACACCCTCAACTTTGATAGTATGCGTCCCCTCGCCCGTTATGTTTGCACCCATAGCACGCAACTGACGGGCTAAATCAACGACTTCAGGCTCTTGCGCCGCATTATAAATAGTTGTAGTTCCCTCAGCAAGGGTAGCAGCCATCATTATATTTTCAGTGCCTGTAACTGTGATAGTCTTAAATGTTATCTCCGCACCATGTAGCCGTCCATCGGGACATTTCGCATCAACGTAGCCGTTCTCCACAACTATTTGCGTTCCCATCTTCTCTAAAGCTGCAATGTGTAAATCAACCGGTCTAGCACCGATAGCGCAACCACCGGGTAGCGACACATAAGCCCTGCCACGCCTAGCAAGCAATGGTCCTAATACTAATATGCTAGCACGCATTGTGCGGACAAGCTCATAAGGTGCTTCGCAGAACTCTCCGCCACCATTATCTAGTATCAATTTGCCGCTATCAGTGCTAATACTGATATTCAAACCTTTTAAGAGCGTGCTCATCGTACGCACATCGTTCAGCATAGGCACATTGGAAAGTACGTGTCTGCCATTAGCCAGTATTGTAGCCGCCATTACAGGCAGAGAGGCATTCTTTGAGCCACTAATGCGCACGCTACCATTCAGCCTGTTGCCACCATTTATTATAAATTTATCCATAATGCTACTATATGACTAGCACATATTCAGAAAAAATACTAGATGCAGGCATGCCTGCATCTAACAGGACAAACCCTAACCCCCTAC
>NZ_BAAIHG010000002.1:0-49850 GCF_054655775.1 Candidatus Termitispirillum reticulitermitis
AGCCATTGAAACTGCCAGAAATTTTTTAGCACTTGGTATGCCTATTGATTTTGTATCAAAGGGCACAGGGCTTTCGCTTGCCGAGTTAAAAGAACTACAGAATAATATTGTCGTATAATAAAGCAGATAGCCCCCGTAAGGGGGCAGACTCCTCCTCCTCCTTACGGGAGGAGGTATATAGAATGCTTGTAGCACTAAAACTGGTGATAAAAAAATGTTCCCGTTCTTATCGTAACGCCATTCAACAGCAAAATACTTTCCAGCACATACTACACAAGTTTCTCTGTTCGTAAGCTGGTATGTCACATTTGTGACGTCTTGTAAAACAAAATTTCACTTGAACATCGCAAAAATAGTGTTATAATATAGCCTTATGGCAGAGCCAAAAAGGATTTTTGGCATAGAGGTTCCTACCCCTATGCTTTCAGGGATGAAATCAGCACGGCGTCACACAGACGCCTCGCTGGGGCTGGTGGTGATAGCCATACTTATGTTGCTTATCATCCCCCTGCCACCAATAGTCATAGACATATTCCTTACTATCAGCATCAGTGCCAGCCTCGTAATAGTTATGATGTCAATATACGTGCCAAAACCTACAGATTTTTCATCGTTCCCGTTCGTGCTACTAGTCACAACGATATTCAGACTATCAATGAATGTGGCTACCACACGTGCAATCCTCCTAAACGGATATAAGGGACCAGATGCCGCAGGTGAAGTAGTCCGCTCGTTCGGGGCATTCGTGGTGGGCGGCAACTACGTGGTCGGGCTGATAATATTCGCCATACTGGTGTTAATCAACTTTAAGGTTATTACTGAAGGTGCTACCCGTATTGCTGAGGTATCGGCACGTTTCTCACTAGATGGTATGGCGGCTAAACGTATGGCTATAGATGCCGATTTGAACGCACAGGCAATCACACAAGAAGAAGCTGCCACAAAACGCGCAGACCTAGACCAGTCAACAGACTTCTATATGGCTATGGATGGTGCGTCTAAGTTCGTAAAGGGCGATGCTATAGTTGGGCTAATAATGACCTGCATTAACATTATCGGCGGGCTAGTCATCGGCGTTATTCAAGGCGGTATGGATATAGTGGATGCTGCACACGTATTCACGCTGTTGACAGTGGGCGATGGGCTTGTGAGCCAGATACCTGCACTGATAGTATCAGCATCAACAGGCTTATTAGTATCACGTAGCGATAAAAATAAAACGATATTCAAACAGATAGGCGAACAGTTATTTTCAAACCCTAAAGTAATGTTTATAGTCTCTGTAGTGTTGCTGATATTTGCGACAATACCGGGTATGCCTAGAGTGCCTTTCTTTATCATATCATTCGTATTGGGTGGGCTAGGCTATCTGATGTATCGCAGGAACGCACACCCTGAAAACTATATTGACGAAGACGCATTAAAAGCTGAAGAAGAGGCTAAAAAGGCAAAAGATAAGCCTAAATCTGAATCTGAAGATGTCTATGGGCTACTGGCGATGTCCCCGCTAGAACTAGTGCTGGGTTTGAATTTAGTGCCGCTGGCTCAGAAAGGGGAAGGCTCTGGTATTATACAAAATATGAAAACCATGCGCCGCAGTATGGCTACGGAGATGGGCTTTGTAGTGCCGCCTATCAAGGTGCGCGACAATCAGCAGCTAGAACAGAACACTTACCAATTCCTGCTAAATGGCGTAAAAGTGGCACAGGCTACAGCGTATGCTGATAAATTGCTGGTTCTGAACCCGTCTGGCGGAGCGATAGAAGGCGTAGAAGGGTTTGAAACGTTAGAGCCTGCATTCTCATTCCCCGCTAAGTGGATAGATGATGTTGAGCAACAGCGGGACGCTGCCAGCACAAAGGGATATACTATTGTAAAACCTGAGTCTGTGATAGTGACTCACATTCAAGAGCTAATCAGACGCAACTCTGCAGAGCTTGTAGGCAGAACAGAAACGATGGCTCTGCTTGAAAACGACAAAGCACTTGGCAAAGAGCACCCGTTCTACAAAGACCCAGGACTTGGGGTGCTGAATAAAGTGCTACACGGGTTGTTGGCAGAGCGTATGTCTGTGATAAACCTGCGGACGATAGTGGAAACTATAATGTCGTTCCCGCCCGACAGGTCGGTTCCGTTCCTTATTGAGAAGGTGCGCCGTGCATTGCGCCGTCAGATTGTGGCTAACCTATCAGACACTATGGGGGTCTTACATATATTCTCACTGCCTAGCGCGATAGAGGAGGCTATGGTGCAGCGATTGGCGCAAAACCCTGAGGATGGCGAGGTTTCTATAAACCTAGACCCGAACACCATAGCTACTATCGTAGAGGCAATTGCTACAAAATCGCACATCATCAGGGAACGCGGGCTACCGTCAATACTCGCCGTTCTACGCGCTCCACTAAGGGCACCTCTGCGCAAGATGATAGAACAGGCTGCTAAACGCATAAAGGGGCTGGATGTGTCTGTTGTTGCATTTGACGAGATAGAAGATGCTAATATTGAAGATTTGGGCGAGGTTGATTTAATGGTTAGCCAGCAGAAGGCAGCCGCACCTGCCAAGAATGGACAGCAAGCCACCGCCTACCCGCAGAACGGCAGACCGCAAGGACAGCAACCTCGTCCAGCACAACCGCAACCCGTCCAGACGGCAGGACAGGTAAGACCAGCAGCACCGCAAAGCGGGGGAGGTATGCCCATAAATCCGCTAAACCCGAACCCCGCGACTACATAAGCGGCTAAATATGGTAGTATAAGATTATGCAATTTAAGAAATATGAAGTAGCTGATATGAAAGAGGCGATTCGCATTGTAAAGGACGATTTAGGTCCCGATGCGGTCATCCTATCTACCCGCAAGGTGACTAAACCGGCAAGTTTCGGTCTACTGCCGCGCACGGTATTAGAGGTTACAGCGGCACTTGATTACGACGGTGCTGTTCCTAAGCCTGCGGAGCAGATAAACGTTCCTATAGCTAATATGCCGCGTTTCGGCTATGGACGGGAACATCAAGCAGGGACGATAATAAAAGCACAGCAGCAGGCTGAGAGCACAGGGGCAGATTCCGACTATATAAATGCACTGCTAGAGAGCACTAACAAAGGCGATGTGGTGCTTGCAAACAACCTAAAGGCTGAGGCACAAAAGGCACAGGTTGAACAAATGCCACAAACACCGCAGATTATCACGCCGAGTGCTGGTGCAACATCAGATGTAGATTCTGATAAACTGGCAACAGTGATAAAGGCTATGGGGCTAGACAAGATGGCAGCCCTATCTAACGATATGAACGAGATTAAACAGCAGCTGACAAATATTCAGAATGCGCTGGGTGACCTATCGCTCTTGCACGTTGACCTAGACGACAGCTTAAAAGCACTCCACTCCGCTATGGTGAACAATGGTGTAGATGAGATTGTCAGCTACCGTATGTTAAAGGGGCTTGAGATGACAGTGCCCGAAGCAGTCGGACAGGCTTACCTAAAGAGCCTTGTGACTGATGAGTTGACAAAAAGAATACCCATAGAGCAAGATATGGCATCCTCGCTATACAGGAAAGTTGTAGCCTTTGTGGGACCTACAGGCGTGGGCAAAACTTCAACAATCGTAAAACTGCTGGCACATATCGTAACCAAATACTCTCAGCAACGCATAGCACTAATCACGTCAGACAATTCGCGCATAGGTGCGCTGGAACAGCTGAAAACTTACGCTGATATGGTGAAAGCTCCCGTTTATCTGGTATCAGAACCTAGCGAGCTAACCTCGCTGTTAAATGAGATAGAGAGCGAATACGATTACATATTTTTAGATACAGCGGGGCATAGCCCATATAACGATAGTGCAGTATCTGACCTATCAGCAATGCTAGAAGCATCTAATGGTGCTATGACAGTGCTAGTGCTGTCAATGGCGGGCAATCAAGATGAACTCGGAAATATCTATGAAAAATACGCACCGTTAAGCCCCGACTACCTGCTGTTCACTAAGCTAGACGAGACTATGTCCTTTGGGGCACTGGCAAACCTGCCTATAAAGAAAAACACACCTATTTTGATGTTATCTGTCGGGCAGAACGTGCCTAGCGACTACGAGATACCGATTGGCACGAAAATTGCTAAAAAACTACTGAATGACCTTCCATCTATGTGGGAGGCGAATAAAGGCTAAACCAGCGATTTTGGAGGGTGCTGATGATAACTGCTATAAAATATCTGCCGATATTGTTGGCTTCTACAGCTACCGTCTGTAGTGTCCTTTACAAGGTATTGAAGTCTGATACTTTGCATTTAAGCTTGCTCGTAAGGGACTTTGTTGTGTTTTTTGTAGTTTATTATGTGGTTTGGCTGGTGTGCGGAGAGATATATAAAATAATAAGGAACGGCTGGAAATTGAGATGATTACTTATTCTAACAGCATGGCACTTCAGGTTACCCTGAGCGAGGAAGAACGTAACAAGATGGTGCAGGAGTATTATCCATTCGTCCACGACTGGGCGGTCAAGGAATGCCGTTTTCTGCCAGCCAGCATAGACGTTGATGAAGTTTGCTCTATATGCGCCAGAGGGTTGATAGACTGCATAAGTAAGTTTGACAAGACTAAAGATACCACATTCAAAACATATCTGGAGCACCGTTTGCGTGGTGCATTGAAAGACCATTTGCGGGAACAAGATTTCTTATCGCGCACCGATAGACGCAAGGTTCGTGAAGTTGAAGAGATGGTAAATAAGCTAAAAGTTAAGCTGGGTCGTCAACCAAGCATACTTGAGGTTGCTGAACGATTAGGGGTTGACGAAGAAAGTGTACATGGTATTATGATGCTGGGTGGACAACACGTTGTTAGGTTGGATAATCCGATTGATGAAGGCGGACCGTCTCTGGCTGACACTGTAGCAGGGACAACCGCTAGCCCTGAAGATGAAGCCATACGGAACAGCCTTATAAACGCACTTACGGTGGTGATAGATTCGCTACCCAGTAATGAGCGAACTGTCGTGTCGTTGCGCTACTTTGAAGACCTTAATATGAAAGAAATCGCTGAAGTGCTTGGTGTGACAGAGTCTAGGGTTTCGCAGTTGCACTCTTCAGCACTGGTTAGGGCGAGGAAACGCCTAAAGGAAAAGGATGTAATGTAATGTCCAAAATCAGAATTGCTCTTGCTGACGACTCCGCTTTCATGCGCAAAGCATTGGAGCGGATGTTTGCTGAAGATGATGATTTTGAAGTTGTCGCTCTGGTCTCTAACGGCGAGGAAGCCGTTGAAGTAGCTATCAAGAAAAAGCCCGATATTCTGTTGTTAGATGTCCAGATGCCCCGTATGGACGGGCTTGTCGCACTAGAAAATATTATGAAACAAGCACCTATGCCCGTTATTATGGTAAGCTCACTTACCAGCGATGGGGCGGCTACCACTATAAAAGCACTAGAACTCGGTGCAGTTGACTTCATCTCTAAAGATATATCGTATGGCTCAGCTGGTATGAAGAACCTTGTAAGTGAGATTAAAGGGAAGATACGGGCGTTAATGAGTGAACCTGATATCACAAAGAGACTTGTAACTACAACAGCGGCTATTGAGCGTGGCAGAGGAAAAGCGACAGAGCTGGCAAAACCTGTCGTGTCTGTCGCACAGTTGCCGACAAGTAGTGCAGAATATACAACGACTGCTGCTAGGCATACCGCTATCCCAGCTATGAAGAAGATTGTGCTTATTGGCGTATCAACAGGCGGTCCCCAATCGTTGCAAAGCGTTATTCCATTTATACCAAACGATATTGGCGTGCCTATCATATTAGTGCAGCATATACCTGTGAACTTCACATTGTTTTTAGCTGAGAGGCTTAATTCTATCAGCAGTATAAAGGTTGTTGAGGCAAAAGATGGGGACGTTTTAGAGCCTAACGTAGTATATATAGCTAAGAGTGGCTATAGGACGCTAGTTAATAAGAAAGGTAACGACAAGGTGCTGGCAATAGTGCCTCCGCTTGCTGGTCTTTTGTATAATCCTAGTGTGGATGATACTTTTTCATCGGTTGTGGATATCTATGGCGGGGATACGCTCGGTGTTGTTATGACAGGTATGGGGAAAGACGGCGCACTAGGTTGCGAAAAGATAAAAGCCGCTGGCGGGTTCGTTATATCGCAGGACGAAAAGTCTAGCATAGTTTTCGGTATGCCTAATGTTGTAATATCGGCAGGACTTGCAGATGAGATAGTCTCTTTGACTGATTTAGCGGCAAGGATAGATTTCCATATAAATGGCACAAGAGATAACAAAAGGCAATAGGAGGCGTAAGTGCCAGATATACTCTCTCAGGACGAAATAGATGCTCTGCTCAGCACCGTTATAGATGACGGTGCGTCTGTTCCTGTCGCGCTAGGTGGCGGCACAGACGCTAGCGAGTTTATCTCGAGAAAGATTTCAATATATGACTTCCGCCGTCCCGACCGCGTGTCTAAGGAACAGTTACGCTCTATAAGAAACCTGCACGATAAATTTGCCCGCAACTTTAGCTCAGACCTATCAAGCTTTTTACGTATTATTACTGATATTAGTCTGGTCAGCGTGGACCAGATGACTTACGGCGAATTTTTAATGTCGTTGCCAGACCCTACCAGTTTTAACATCATAAGTATGACACCCTTGCAAGGTAATTCGGTGCTAGAAATAAACCCGTCTCTGGTGTTCCCTATTATTGATAAGCTTTTAGGGGGCGTAGGGCAGCCGATATCAAAGATGCGCGAGCTTACCCCGCTTGAAATTACCATAATGGATGGTATAATCCAACTTATTCTGAAAGATTTAGAAGATATGTGGAAACAGGTAGTGCCTAATATACGTCTGATGAAAGAGTTGAGCGAAAATAGTCCGCACGTAATACAAATAGTTGCACAAAATGAAGTTGTTGTCCTTATAGTTTTTGAGGTTCGTTTTGGCTCTACTACGGGTATGGTAAATATGTGTCTGCCCGCACTGGTGCTGGAGCCTATCCTAAGTAAGATTAGTTCGCAGGAGTGGCTGGTTGGTGCCAAAAAAGGCAAGGGTGGCGAGTATGAACTGCGCATATTAGAGATATTGGAAACGTTGCTTACAGATATTACCCTAGAGCTAGGACATACGTCTATGACAGTGAGGGAACTATTGGAGCTGAAAGCAGGTGATGCGATAGTATTAGACAAAAAGGCATCAAGACCGCTTGACTTGCGTGTGCAGGATAGGCATAAATTTAATGGAACACTTGGGATTATGGGACGTAAAAAGGCGGTTAAGGTAGTGAGCCACGTGTTGGAGGACTTGATATGAGCAGTTCTATTGATATACAGAGTGAAGCTATCGTCAAAACTTATGGCGAACTGCTAGTTAGCACCCTTGACACCACGATTAGGGCATTTTCGGCTAAACCGGATATTAAAATAGTTGACACTACGTCAGCTAACGCTAATGAGTTGACAGAAGGTTTTGCAAACGGCACAATGGTGCTGGCAACTGATGACGGGTCTGGACTTGAAATAGGTTTTTTATATAAGACGGCAGATATTGTGCGCTTGGCAGACCTGATGCTTATGGGGGACGGGATAGCATCAGAGACCCTAGATGACAATCACAAAGACGCCGCTACCGAGATGGCAAACCAAATGCTAGGTGGCATTGCCAGTTCTATCCAAACGCAGCTGGGCAGAAAAGTTCATTTCAAAATATCGCAAGTAGCCGCCACTAACAGTATAGGCGCATTAAAAGGGGCGGACTACAAGGTATTTAATATGAACGGGGATATAAAGGGCAACCCGTTTCAATTCCGTCAATTTTTAGATAGCGGTTATATATCTCTGTTTGATAGCGACAACGCACTCTCTGCGGGCGGTATTGGTGATGAATCGTTTGACCTAACCAGTAGCAATTCTAATGACAGCTGGTCAACCGTAGCCAGCGAGGTTGGTGGTAATATAGATATGCTGTTGGATGTGGAAATTCCAGTCAGCATTAGGATGGGAGTTGCTAAATTATTCCTGAAAGATATATTAAACTTAGGTCCTGGTGATATAATAGAGCTGAATCAAGGGGCTGATGACCCTATAGAGCTGACAATCAACGGCAAGGTGATTGCTGTGGGGGAAGTTGTAATCATAGATGGCTATTTCGGTCTGCGCATAAAGGAGATAATCAGCAAGGCTGAGCGTATTAGGAAACTGAGAGATTAAACGTTGACTTGACGTTGTCGTGCAAATATGATACAGAGTTGCTATATAGATTAGGAGAGTGCTTATGGTGTCCTATTCACAAACTGTTCTGGTGATTGAAGATTCTGTCGCTATGCGCCGAATCGTTACCAATCTGGTCAAAAAGTTTGGTTTTGCCAACGTGCTGGAGGCTGCGAATGGAGTATCGGCTATGGACATTATGGGGCAAAATAAAGTAGATGCTATTATCACCGACTGGAATATGCCTGAGATGGACGGGCTTGCTTTTACTAGGCTATTGCGCGCTAACCCTAAATTTAATGGAGTGCCTATTCTTATGATAACCACTGAAGCGGCTAAGGAAGATATCCTCACAGCACTGCGCAATGGTGTCAACAACTATGTTATTAAGCCGTTCAGCGCCGATATATTAAAAGAAAGGCTGTTCAGGCTACTTGGTATTGTAGAGGTTCCAGAAGGATAGCCGCAATGTATGAGGACTTAAACAAAGATGTGAATGAGGTCAACACTGTTGCAAGACAGATAAACGAAGGGAAATACTCACTTATAAATGCGGCTATCAACCCGAACAGCGACTTTTTCACAATAGCTAAAGACTTTACTGAATCTGTCAGGGAGCTTGCCTCCGCAGACAGCAAAGATTTCACGGCAAATGTAAGTTCGTTTGCTGACAGCTCTAAATTAGCACAAGACATAGCTTATGCACTCACAAGACAAATAGTTATGAGCGGACAGGCAACAAAGAATGCTCTGGATAATATAGATAGTGCTAATGAAGAGCAGTTGCGCCAAGTCTTGACTGAGACAATAGCTGGCGGTGAGCAGTGCGCTAAGCTAGCAGAGGCACTTGAGAAGAAACAGACAACCGATGGCAACTTGCACAAGCTATTAAGCTTGCTAGACGGACTAGAAGAGCAACTTGCAGAACTGGTGATAACTATTGGGCTGAAACGCGGACTATTATCAGATGAATATATAGACTCGCTAGTCAATAGGCGCGAGGTGCTGGCTAGGAAAGACGTGGTGCAGAACATATTTGGCACACAGGGTGATGTAAATAATACAGCTAGTGTTAGTATAAACAACACAGCTGGCATGACGAATACAGTGGTTGATGCTGGTGCAGAATGAACCCTGAAATGCAGGACATGTTAGGGGACTTTTTGCTAGAGGCGGATGAGATAATCGCCACACTTGGTAGTGACCTTGTGACGCTTGAAACCAACCAAAATGACCTTGAACTGCTTAACAAAATATTCAGAGGGGCGCATACTATAAAAGGTTCTTCCTCGTTTTTAGGGATACCAAAAGTATCGGAGCTAGCCCACTGTGCAGAGAGTGTGTTTGATAAGCTGCGCAAAGGGGCGATGTCCGTTTCTGCTGGCGTTATGGACGTGTTGCTAGAGTTCGTGGACGTGCTGAAGAACGCGATAAAAGACGTAAAAAACGATACTGATGTAACTGATACGGGGGCAATATCCGCTAAATTAAAAGGTTTATTAGAACAGCCTCCTGTAGCTGAGCAACCTATTGTATCTGTTGTATTGGAACAGCCACAAGTGCAACAGCAGGCTGAACAGATATGCGCACAGCCGAAACAAGCTACACTAGAAAAACAAGATATCGGTGCTATACGTGTAGAAACGTTACGATTGGACGATTTAATGAACCTTGTAGGCGAGCTTGTTCTTGGGCGCAATAGGTTGGCTAGTATTGGCGCGGCACTTGAAAGTCGCTATGAAAATGAACCTTACGTATCACAGTTGACGGAGACCATTTCAAATATAGGGAACATCACAGCAGATTTGCAAATGGCTGTTATGAAAACGCGCCTTATGCCTATCGGCAAAGTGTTCAGCAAATTCCCACGTCTAGTGCGCGACCTGTCACGCAACGTTGATAAAGAGATAGAACTAGTAGTGAATGGCGAAGATACCGATATAGATAAATCAGTTGCCGATGTGGTCGGTGACCCGCTAATGCACATGGTGCGAAATGCGGTTGACCATGGTATAGAAATGCCCGATGAGCGCATTAGAATAGGCAAACGCCGTAGCGGTAAGATAGAGTTGGCAGCATATCGCGAAGGGAGCCACGTTGTTATAAATATTAAAGATGATGGCGCGGGTATGGACACTAATGTTCTTAAAGCGAGAGCGATAGCCACAGGGCTGATAACGTCTGCGCAGGCTAATGAAATGACCGATGAGGAAGCATACAAGCTGATATTTGTCGCTGGCTTTTCTACCGCTAAAGAGGTAACTAATGTTTCTGGGCGCGGTGTCGGTATGGATGTAGTTCGTTATGGCATTGAGAAACTACAAGGAACGATACGCATTGACTCTAAACTAGGCGTAGGCACTACATTTACACTACGGCTGCCACTGACCCTCGCCATTATCCAAGCACTCTTTGTTGAGACTGCAGGGGAAAGTTTTGCCATACCATTAGTTTCCGTTGCGGAAACGTTGCGTGTGAACATGCGAGAAATTCACAATATTGACGGAATGGAGGTCTTAAACCTTCGCGACTCTACGCTCGCACTTTTAAGACTATATGAGGTATTTAAGCTACCGCATGAGCTGAAAGAAGACGTATATGTAGTAATAGTCGCATTAGCTGATATGAAGGTGGGGTTGCTCGTTGACAAACTGGTAGGTCGGGAAGAGATTGTTATCAAGATGTTAGGGAAATATATGAGTCACTGTGAGGGTATCGCCGGAGCCACCATTATGGGGGATGGCAGAGTTTGTCTAATAGTTGACGTAGCAAACGTGATTGAGATTGCCAAGGGGCTTACACACGGGCGACGAGCCACTAGAAAAGATAAAGATGAAATTTTGGCGTAGAGTATTGATAACATTCCTTTTGGTGTTGGTTTTATTGGTAGCAGTGCCGACTAGGGCAGAGGCGGTGGTTTTTGTATATCAAGTTTATACGAGACTATACACGTATATAGTGGTTTCAAAGCTCCGTCCTGATGCGTATTGGGCGTATAACGGCGGTTTTGATGTCATATATGACTTAAAAATATTGAGGCAGTATCCAGATGAACAGTATGATAAGGCTATTAAAGACTATAGAATTGACAGGGGTGGCTATCGTCGCCTTAAACCTAAAGACCCTGATGATAAGCCTCACCCTAGGCATGTGCCTGACCATTGGTGGCGCTAGTCTGCCGACAAAGGCGCATGCACAAACGCACGACCGCTATATATACGAAATAACAGCAGTCAATAATAAATCTAACGTTTCAACCGTAATGCACATCTTTGCCGCTGACGAGAGAGCTGCCAGAGAAAACGTAGTAGCTAATGGTTGGCGCATAATCCATATCAGACAAGTTTCATATAAGGTCGTAGATTCCATTGATTTAGGCAATTTTGACGGCGACACGGACAACAGTTCGCTAGGGCTAAACGAACCACTTGTCATAACAGACCCTGCACTCACCAACGAAGAGCTTATCAATAGCATTATGGGAACACCGCAAGTTAGCGTGCCACCAGTAGCTGCAACTCCTCCATCTACAGAACCCCTACAAAGCTCGCCAAACGTTGCCGCTACAAGCAATGTGCCTAGACCAGAAGATTTAGAATATAGGCTGACTATCTATTTTGACTTTGCGCTTAATACGCCTATTATTACAGATGAGGTAAAAGTGGCGATTGAAAAGCTGGATAAGACAGGTGCATATTTCTTATTTGCCAATACTGATAATGTCAGTGTAATCCCTAAGAATAAGAAATATCGGGATAATTATCAGTTATCAGTTCAAAGGGGTAATTCTGTAAAATCACTTATGGTAAAAAGTGGCATAAATCCTGCTAACATACACATTGTTGGGCTGGGGGCATTGTATCCTGAAGTTCCCAATGCAAACTCTTTAGGAGGAACGCCTAAAAATAGGCGGGTAGTGATTTATGGACACAAGACTGGAGCGTAAGCGCAATCTGATAGCCAAAGCAACCCTTGCGGAATTGTATGCGAGCGTTGTAGATATAATGACAGACTTCGGCTACTCTATCTACAAATCGGTCAAAGAAGTAGCCGATAAACGTCGCATAGAGCTGTGGTCGCAGAAGAAAAGCCAATCACCATTACGCTCTCTTGTATGGATAGAGGCAGTCGGCGAAACCGAAGCGATGAACGAAATAACCGCATCAGACGTTATGCGTGTGCTGTATGATGAAGGTGTGACAGAGCTGTTCTTCTTCGCAAATAGTTCCATTGGAGACGACGTTAAGGAGATACTGGAAGGTCCAAACCACTATATACTCTCCAAAGATGAAATAATTGAAACGTTGTTGTCAATAGAAAACAATAAAGCATTGACAACTGTAGTCCGCAAAAGGAACAACGTTCGTATAGCTAGCGGGCTTGTGGTAATCAAAAATTTCTTTAAGCAAAACACATTTAGTAGAAACCCTATAAATGTGCGAATGAGTGCCACTATGCCTATAGTGGAGCAATATCGTAAGATGATACTTGCGGTAATAGAGCAGGTTGACAGTGTCTCCGACATATACGATGTGCCCAGTGCCACGATGGAAACGCTCAAACACATGCAATTTGACCTGTTGCCTGAGATGATGCGCACACCAAACTTTGTGTTTCACCGACAGATAGGACACGTAAAAAACTTGTTGTTCCGTCTGATAGAGCTTTGCATAATATATATAGGCAATTTTATCAACTATGAGTCTGAAGATAGTTTGAGAGATAACCGTGCGATGATAGAGGAGTTGTTGGAAAACATTGATAGAATTGGGATGCAGATAGCTACATTCCGCTCAGACACCGTCTACTACTCCGAGCGCAGTGCCGTGAAGATAATTGTTACCTCGCTAGCAGTGATGTTTGTTGCAATGATGCTCCTAATTGTGGTAAGATTTGGCAAATGAAACGTTTTCTCTTATCAGTATTAGCGGTGTTTTTTGTATGTATCCCGTCTTATGCGCAATACAGCGTGCAGCTGGACGGCAAGCCTGCTAACGTCTATCGCATCAACAATGAACAGCGTGTGACGTTGCCCGCGGCATTCCGTGTAAGTAAAGATGTAACTTCGTTTGAACTGCACGTCTCTAGGTATGGCAGACCTGTGATTACGTTAGATTTTAATCAGACAGTTGATGGTTGGTTCTTGAATGGAGATGCACTCGGATTTACCAGCGATACATTCGGGCTAGCGTTTGATTTCGCCACAGGTGCGGTCTACTACCTGTCCGATGATGTGCGGAAACGTATTGAGGATAGCCTCACCCCTAAAAATAGACTTGACTTAAAGGGCATCTCCACTGGCATACCAGAAAAACAGGGTGTTAGAATAATTTTAGTAGACGCATCGGTTCTGCGCAGACAACAGCTTGATAAATTTGGACGCGTTGCAAAGACAAGCGGTGACAATACTGGCGATGGTGCTGATGTGCAGGTTGATTATGCACCTACCAGTCCAAAGATTGTGACTAATACTGCTGGCACTAGGGGCGGGGTAGTGGTGAGCGGCAAGCCTGTCATAAACGCCGCTGCAAACGGGCAGGTAGACCAACTAAAAAAGCTGGTTGCCAGCAGAGCAAATATAAATGAAACCGAAACCGAGACGGGCGATAATGCACTGCTTAAAGCACTGATAGCGGGACACGATGAAGCGGCTATAGAACTAGTCAACATGGGCATAAATATAAAACATAAGAATAGATATGGGCAAAATGCGTTGCACATCGCCGCCGCAGGCGGATATTACGATGTTTCACTGTTGTTATTGTCCAAAGGCTTAAAGGGCAACGACGCTGACAATGCCGGCAATACTGTGCTGATGTATGCTGCACAGGGACCTAGCGAAAGGCTTGTGAGCTTGCTACTCCAGCGCGGAGCATCTGTAAATATTAAGAATAAAAACGGTAGCACACCGCTAATGCTAGCCGCTTATTCTGGCAACAACAAGAGTGTAGAACTACTAATGGGGCGCGGAGCAAGCCTTTCATCCCTTGATGGGCAACGCAATACAGCGTTAATGCAGGCGGTCAAGGGTGGCAACGCCCAGTGTGTAGTCCAACTGACAAGCAATTCTGGCTTTGAGATAAACGTAGCTGACGATTTAGGCAATACTCCACTGCATGCGTCTATATTAACTAATAATAATAAGATTAGCGAACTGCTACTCGCTAGGGCAGCTGATGTAGATGCTAAAAATAAGGATGGATTTACACCTGTAATGCTTGCCTCTAAACAGGGCAATAACGCTATCCTAGTGAAACTCCTTACCAAGAAGCCTGATTTATATCTGACTAATAATTCTTCTATGACAGCTTACGATTTAGCGGTTGAGCGCGGTGGGACGGTTAAAACAACGATGGAAACCGCTATACGCCGTTCAGGTGAGGCATCGGGCGGGCTATTAAACCTAATATCAGCAAATGATATAGCAGGGGTGACTAGGTTAATTGACGAGGGGGCGCGACTGAACTTTTCTAGTCCCGAAACAGGCAACACGCCGATATTTACAGCTGTAACGGCGGGACACCGCGATATGGTGGCACTGCTGTTGAAACACGGAGCGAACCCAAGCTGGCAGAACAACAACGGCAATACTCCGCTACTCGTGGCAGTAAATGCAGGAGACAATAGAGTAGCGAAACTGCTGATAGATGGCAAGGCGGGGGTGAATATCCGCAATAAGAATGGTGATACTGCGCTAATTTGGGCGATTAAACTGCAACGCCCTGTTATGGTGCGTGATTTGCTATCTGCGAATGCCGACCCGAACATTCGCAACTATAAAGGTATAAGTCCACTAATGGTTGCAGAGGGTGAACAGCTCCGCGATATAATAGAACTTCTAAAATCATTCGGAGCGTTCTAATGCCCCGCGCGAAACAACAACTGGGGCAGTTTTTCACTACCAACGTTGACTATATCCTATCCGGCTTTGAAAAATACACTAGAGATAAGGACGTGCAAGACCCGTTCTGTGGAGCTGGTGATTTGCTGAAGTGGCTATGGGAATAAATCTGAATTCGCTTGCTTTATTTAGATGATGGGAGTTTTTAATGATGTTTAATTACGGGCGCAAGTTGTTAGTATTCATATTTGCTATTGCTATAGTCGCAGATGTGCTCAGTAAGTCCCTAGTGCGGGCTAATATGCATGTGGGTGATAGCTTTGAGGTAATATCGGGGCTATTCAATATCACTTATGTGCTGAATAGCGGGGTGGTCTTTGGCATAGGTGCTGACGGCTCTGGGGTGATAAGGTATATCTATATAGTTGTGGCGATATTAGTGGCGGCAGTGCTATTGCTAATGCTGAAAAAAGAATATAAAACGTATAAACTGCGCTCTATAGCATACACGTTGGCACTGGCGGGTGCATTAGGCAATATTACGGATAGGATAACACTCGGTAGCGTGGTTGATTTCCTAGACTTTTACCATGGCAACTTGCACTGGTTCGCATTCAATCTGGCAGATGCCTACATTACAATAGCAGTGGGGCTGTTGCTCATTGACACATTAAAGGCTAGCAATACAGAGGTAGCATAACTTGCTAAAATTGGCATCGTCTGTTATAATAGTCGTGTAGATATTTAAGAACATTGGAGAACATAATGAAAAAGTTTAGTCTTTCATTGATTAGTCTTTTATTATTTGCGGTTTTTGCACATGCAGTGACGCTAGACGTGACTGGCGAGGCGCAAATCAAGAACGGCGACACAGCATCTGCCAAGATAGAGGCTGAAGCGCGCGCTAAGTGGATGGCTATTGAAAAAGGTTCTAAGGTAAAGGTATCAGTTGATACCATTGTCCACGACGGCGAAATGCTGGATGAAAGCGTTAAATCAGCTATCAGTGCGACCGTTACTGATTTTAAGATAACCGATGAGGGCACAGACAAAGGTGTCTATTGGCTCACTGCAAAGGCAACCGTAGAGCCTGAAAAGGCTAATGCAATGCTTACTAAAAATATGTCCATAGTGGTGTATTTGCCTCTAGTGAAGCTGGGCGGACAGGTAGAGGAAACACATCCATTCAGCGAAGAAGTTATAAATGAACTAATCGCTAGTGGCTTTAGCGTGACAGACCCAGTGTCGCTTGGGGATGGCAATGTTGCAAAGCAACTATTAAAGGCAGTTCAGAGCAACGATATGGGCACCGTCCGCCGTTTAGTATCGCAATATGCCGCAGGTTCAGCACTTATCGGCAAGGTGGAAGCAGTGGATAAAGGCAAAGATATAGGCTATCAAAAGGTAAATTTCACCATAGTTGATGGCAATCTATCATATAGGGTAATCGGTGCTAACGCTTCGGGTGCTAAAGCTATACTAAAGAGCGGCTCTATGCAAGGGCGCGGACAAGGCTCTAACAATGACACTGCCGTTGTCTCGCTGTCTAACAATATGGCAAAGAAAAATGCGTCAATACTTGCCAGCGAGGTAGCAACGACCGTTGCCGGAGCTACAAAAAAGAGCGTGCAAGTGGTACTAGTCGGCAATAAAGATATGGTGGCTTTTCAAGAGTTTCGCTCTGTGTTGCAAAGCACCAGCTGGGTGACTAACATCAGAGAGACGGGCGCAGACACGCTTATAGTAGATTATCCAGAAAAGACGATGTATTTAGCAACCATTATCAGTAAGAATGGCGGCTATCATATACGCAAATTTGACGATAAACAGATACTAGTTGACCCTAGATAAACAAAGATTTCTGCAATCGTTTCAACCGACAGTATATTGCAGGGTAGAGACTTGCATCTCTACCCTGTGTCTTATTATAGTTTCAAATAAAATTATATTAAATTGTGTTTGACTGCATGTTCAGAACGTGGTAAGTTCTATATTATAATATAGTTTGATTATTATCGCATTGTAAGTTGTGAATGATGTTTATGCTATTGTTATTAATTTTTAAGGAGTTTTTTATGAGTAGTGTAGGTTCTGTAAAGTGGTTTAACAACACGAAAGGGTATGGATTTTTAACTGATGATGCGGGTAAGGATGTGTTTGTTCACTATTCAGCCATATCAATGGATGGCTATAAGAGTTTGCAACAAGGTGACCCTGTGAAGTTTGACGTCATTCAAGGGGAGAAGGGACCGCAAGCTGTAAACGTTACAAGACCTTAAAACTTAAACTTACCCAGTCTGCGTGTATTATAGACTATAAAGTGCGGGTTTTCCAGCCCGTTAGTGTTGTAGGCTAGCTCCTGTCTGCTATTCCAAGCGAGGACTTTTGCCCCTGCCCCCTTAGCTATGATATGCCCAGCGGCGGTGTCCCAGAACATTGTCCTGCCAGCACGAATATATGCGTCTGCACTTCCCTCAGCTACCATACAAAATTTTATTGAGCTACCCATCCGCTTGAACCCTATGCGTGCATCCGTTTGCTCCATTAACGCTGTTCTCAATTTATCAGGCGAACCGCCCCCACTATATAAATGACTTGTCACGATTGTAATGTCTGTGCTGTTATAATACGCCAACGGCAACCGTTCAAAGCTGTTATCACTGGCTACCTTGTAAGAACCTATCTTTTCGCCTCCGATATACAATAAATCTAGTGCAGGGGCATAGATAACGCCCAGAGTGGGCTTGCCAGCCTCAACCAGTGCAATGTTGACGCTGAACTCAGGCGAATCTTTTATGAACTCTTTTGTGCCGTCAAGTGGGTCTATGCACCAATATTTAGGCAGATTAGTCATATCAAATCTGCTATTGTCATCCTCTTCACCGATGCACGGCGTTATGGGGTCAAGCTGAGCTAACCGTTCAAATATGCAACGCTCAGCCGCCTTGTCAGCTTCAGTTACGGGTGTGCCATCCTTTTTGCGTTCTACAGCTGCATTATGGCTAAAATACTGCATAGTGATGTCCCCTGCCTCACGCGCAATATCAGCTAGCTTAAATAGTATATCCATATCAGCCATTATTCTTTTTCGGCTGGAAACTAGCCGCTAGTTTTGGGGCATCTAGTAGCCCCACCGACAGCACAAACCTGAACGCTTCGTTAGTGCCAACATCTAGCTCAATACATTCAGCCACCGGAACTATAACCACAAAGCCTGATGTAGGGTTAGGTGCAGTCGGCACAAACACGTTATAAGATTCCTTGCCGAGTGCCTCGTTGAATAGCCGCTGAGACGAGCGCACCACAAAACCAATGCTGTTTAGGTTGCTAGAGGGGAACTTGACTAGCACCACCTTTTCAAAGTTATTAGATGAACCAAAAGAATCAAACATCTGCTTTATGCTGCTATAAATAGTTTTAACTAATGGAATTCGTGTAATAACTACATCTATTAGTTTTGCTAACCGCTTGCCTATATAGACCCGCATAAACAAGCCCACTAGGAATATAAATATTACAACAAACAAGAGAGTGAATACTCCAAGCACCCTTTCGGATAGTTGCGCCCCGAATTTGCTAGCTATGCTGCTGAATAGTGGTAATAGATTAGACGTAACAAGCCCATATAGAAAATCCAATATATACAGCGTTAGCAACAATGGCAATACGGCTAAGCAGCCCGTTATAAATATCTTATAGATTATATTCTCTTTTTGCGTTCCTTTTTCATTCTTATCAGCCATAATATTCTCCCTCTGTGTTTCCTTTATTGTTTATCTAGCATTCTATACTGCAACGATTCGCTCACGTGTGCAGGTTCAACGCTGGCACTGTCCGCCAAGTCAGCTATCGTTCTGCTTATTTTTAATACCTTGTTATATGCTCTAGCTGACAGGTTAAACTTCGCCGCTGCATTTATCGCAAGCTTTTTAGCCCCATCGTCAATGTTCAAGCATTCTTGCATCACTCGTTCACTCATCTGTGAGTTAAAGTGTATGTCCATACCAGCAAAGCGATTTGATTGTATTTTATGTGCTCGCACCACACGCTTCAGTATATCTTGTGAGCTTTCTCCGCATTTATCGTCATCAAGTGCTGACACTTCCACGCTTGCTACATGCACCTGCAAATCTATCCTATCTAGCAATGGTCCTGACAGTCTTGCGCGGTAGCGTTCTATTGACTGCTCGCTACAGACGCACTTCTTCTTAGCATCACCATAATAACCGCACGGACACGGGTTGCAAGCGGCAACCAGCATAAACTGCGCAGGATATGAAACAGTTCTACCCGCCCTAGCTATCGTCACTTTGCCGTCCTCTAGCGGTTGGCGCAGCACCTCTAACACGCTCCTATTAAACTCCAACATCTCATCTAAAAATAAGACACCATTGGTGGCGATACTTACATGTCCGGGCATAGCCTTAGCTCCGCCTCCGATGATAGCTACATTGCTAGCCGTATGGTGCGGAGCTATAAACGGACGTTCATGCACAAGGCTACCCTTCACACGCAACAGCCCCGCTATAGAGTGCACCTTTGTAGTGAGCAGTGCTTCATCTAGTGTCATGGGGGGCAATATTGTAGGTATCCTGCTTGCAAGCATTGTCTTGCCACTACCGGGCGTGCCCATCATTATTATATTATGCATACCGGCTGATGCGATTTCCGCCGCCCTGCGCGCAGCATATTGTCCCTTAATCTCGGAAAAGTCTGCACTATAGCGACTACCCAAAGTGTCAAATAAGCTGTCATTGCTAGTTCGCTTGTGTGGTTCGCACTTCAGCTCACCTTGCAAAAACTGCACAACTCCCGTCAGGTGTTTGAATGGGTAAACGTTAAGTTCTGGCGTTAATACCGCCTCATCTGCATTATCAAGTGGCAATATAACACGCTTAAAACCATTATCTTTAGCCCATGAGCAGATACATAGCACCCCTGCTACCCCGCGCAATGCACCGTCAAGTGATAGTTCGCCCACTATGAGCGTTGATTCAAGGTTGTATTTCTCAGGCTCAAGGGCGGCTAGTAGTCCTATTGCAATTGGCAAGTCAAAATGACTCCCTTCTTTCTTTATATCAGCGGGTGCAAGGTTGACTACAATAGGGCGGTCAAAGACATTTAAGCCGATATTTTTTAGAGCGGAGCGGACGCGTTCCTTGCCTTCCTTGACGGCAGCCTCAGCAAGCCCCACCACAGCAAACGAGGGGAAGCCGCTGCCACCCATATCAGCTTCTACTGATACACCTATAGCCTCTATTCCGTGCAGGTGGGCACTAGCCACCTTTGCAAACACAGAGAACTCCTACTTAAAGCTATTTAGCTGATACACCTTCACACCCGGTTCGCTGGGGTTTTCCAGTATATCATACACTACTGAAAATGTTGTCTTGCCTGTCTTAACTTGCTTTTCAAGTAAATCAATATCGCTATCAGGGCAATACATATAAAGCGTTTCAGCCTTCACGTTAAAAGCGCATAGTCCAGACCTCATAGTATCTTCGCTCAAATACGTGGCATTTGCAGTCTTTGTTTCAGTCGTTTCAAAACCAGACATATCTTCAGCGGTGTCAAGGCTCATCATCAGTAGGTCTGAACGCAACGATTCGCTCGCCTGTATCACCCAACGCTTGCCAGCTTTATCATCAAGCTTAACAAGCGGGAATGTAATATGTATTGATTTTCGTGGAGCATCACTAGCAGAGATTGCTTTTAGCATATCGTTATTTAGCTGGTCTTGTGGCACAGATTTTATATCAAGCCCTTCAGTTTGAATGCGGTTCATTAAATCTTCTAAAAACTTATTGACAATAACAAACATATCTACAGCGGACACATCAGCTGTTGCGATAGCGACATTGCCCTCCTCTTGCCTTACCGTTATGTTATCTGCAATGAGGGTGGCAAAGTATTTGCTAAACAACTTCTTATCTTCGTCAGACACATCAAATAGTGGTTTGTCGGTATATTTAACTGTCTTGTCAACATTTCCCTTTTTTAATGTGCTAAAAAAGTCGTTGACGGTGGCATCTGGCGTATAGACACTGCCGTTGCTAGACGTCAAAACGGCAATTATAGCTATTATCGCAACCACAGCACCCGCTACGAACGGTTTATTAGCCTTTATCAGCTCAGTAAATTTGTTCATTACGTTCTCCTATTTATCCTCAATGCGCGGGAACAGCGCGACTAGTTCGCCAATCTTTACCCCAGACTTTAACAAACCTGTCTCTGCCAGTGCTTGTTCATCTGCCAGCGCCACGTTTTCGCTGATATTCAGCTGACGGCGCATTTTAACTGCACTATCAGGCATAAACGGAGATACCATGTGCGACAACACTCGCAGACTATCGGCTAGCGTGTATAGCACGGTGCCTAATCTTGCATGTTTTGACTCATCTTTAGCTAGCACCCACGGCTGCATCTCATCAACGTATTTATTCAGCCTGCCGATGAGTGCCCACACGCTAGTCAATACCTTGTTAAAAGCCACTTCGTTGAAATGCTCGTGATATTCCCTTGCGGTGTCTGCTATCAGCTTTTGAATTTCACGTTCAGGTGCGGTCGCCTCGCCCGCATCTGGCAGGATACCGCCGAAATAGCGGTTCACCATGCCAAGCGAACGAGAAAGTAAATTGCCTAAATCGTTTGCCAAATCGCTGTTGATACGCCCCTTTAACGCCTTAAATGAGAAATCGCCGTCTAATCCAAAGCTAACCTCGCGTAGCAGAAAGTAGCGAACGGCATCTACGCCATAGTCCTCTATTAACTTAAAAGGTTCTACAACATTACCAAGCCGTTTAGACATCTTCTTGCCTTCAACAGTCCACCAGCCGTGTGCGAATACTGTTTTGGGCGGTTCAATCCCTATAGACATCAGCATAGTAGGCCAATAGACCGTGTGGAATCGCACAATATCTTTACCTACCATGTGGAACGCCGATGACCAATATTTGTTAAAATCTTTATCGTCAGCCATTGAATATCCCAGCCCCGATATATAGCTGATAAGTGCGTCTATCCATACATATATTACGTGTTTTTCGTTCCCTGGCACAGGCACACCCCATGTAAGGCTAGTTCTGCTGACAGATAAATCTTTCAGCCCCTCTTTTATAAACGACACTACCTCGTTTTTGCGATATTCAGGCATAATAAAGCGCGGATTGTCCTCAATATGTTTTAATAATCTATCTTGGTATTTTGACATCTTAAAGAAATATGTTGGTTCCTTTGCCATAATAGTTTTGCCACCGCAGTCGGGGCATAGGTGCTCTTCGCCAAGCTGTGTCTCCGTCCAGAACGCCTCGCAGGGTGTGCAATACCAGCCCTCGTATTCGCCTAGATATATATCGCCAGCATCTTGCATCTTCTTAAACACCGCCTGCACTACATCAGCATGTCGCTCATCAGTCGTGCGAACAAAGCCCTTTATATCGGCGTTTATTGTTTTGATAAGGTTTCTGAAATGCACGTTAACCTTATCTGCTAGTTCTATGGGTTTTAGCCCCGTTGTTTCAGCTGCGTTGGCAATCTTTTGCCCATGCTCATCCGTGCCTGTCAGCATAAAGGCATCGTAGCCACACATCTTTTTATAGCGTGCAAGCGTATCAACAGCTATGGATGTGTAGGTATGCCCTATATGGGGGACATCGTTCACGTAGTAGATAGGTGTTGTGATGTAAAAATTTCTTTCACTCATAGGTCTCCCTCCGCACTGTTTTCAACCGCTATGTTTTCAATGCTGATTAAATCGCCGTCATCACCCTCTAGCATACTGCCACCGCAACCCTCGCAACCTTTTTCATATACTAGACAGCACATCAGCCTGCCGCATATACCGGAAATTTTGGTTGGGTTGGTGCTGGCTTTCTGCCCTTTGGCGGTTTTTATTGAGATATTATCAAACTTGCGTAAAAATGCAGCACAGCAAAGCTCCCTGCCACAGATGCCGAAACCGCCGAGTATCTTGGTAGCATCTCTAACACCTATCTGGCGCATTTCTATACGCGTGCGATAGACTCTGGCAAGGTCGCGGACTAGCTGGCGGAAGTCAACCCGCCCATCTGCAGTGTAATAAAACGTGAGTTTGCTTTTATCAAGCGAATATTCGGAGAGCACTAATTTTAGAGATAATCCGTAGCTTTCGGCATATTCGTGGCACACGCCCATCGCTTTAAGTTCCTCTTCACGGTAAGACTTTTTCTTAGCAATGTCATCAGGGGTGGCTAGCCTCAAGAGACGTTTCATATCCCGTGTGTCTTCCACCTCTATCTGACGAGCGGGATATACAACCTGTGCAAGGTCTTCCCCCTTCTCTGCCTCTATAACCACCCAATCATTCGCCTTTTCATTAAGCTCGCCAGCTAGAAAGTCATAAACCTTTCCAGCGCGTTTGAATTTGACACCCGTTGCGTTGACTGACTTCATAACACCCCTAACATAAATATAAGTCGGTATTATAACCCATTTTTTACGATAAGGCAAAATTTATCCGCTATTTTCTACTTTAGCGTCAACCACTACTATTTTTTGTTGCTTTTATCGCTGTGAGGTTATAGTATTAGCATATAATATTTTTATGGAGGACTGGCTATGAAAAAACTTCTAGTTGTGACTATTTTGGCAACATTCTGTAGTGTGGCACTCGCTATAGATAAAGGCAACACTGGGTGCGGGCTTGGGTATATGCTATGGGCTGACTCTCCTAATAGCAAACTCAAGCAACTACTTGCTACATCTACTAATGCCACATCTACTAACCAATCAACGGGGATTACGCTTGATGTTCGTGCTTTTGGTTGCTCTTACACCCCTCGTGTTGTATCTAATGAGATGTCGCAATTCGTTCAAACTAATATGGACGGCATAATGCGCGATGTGGCTGTTGGTCATGGCGAGACTATTGACGCAATGGCTAAGCTGTTAAATGTTAAGGACGGCGTTGCACTGGGTGGTAAGCTGCAAAAGAACTTTAGCGTTATATTCCCATCTTCTGATGTAGAGTATGCGTATGTTGCTGATACGATATTTATTATAAGCAACAGCTAGTATTAAGTAATCAATGGGTACACACGTAGCTCAGCAGTTGAAAGTTAAAGTTGCGTGTGTGCCTCTTGTCTGTATTTTCGCCCTACTGTTGCTATTTCCTAGTCTAGCATATAGTCAGAACCAAACATTACTAACGTTGTCTGGCGACCCATACTGGGAGACTCTCTTGCACTATAAGCGAGGTTGGTTCACGGGCTACCGCAGTTTGATAGACGACTCCGCATTCTTTTTAGCTAAAAATGGTCAACGTGATAGACATGCGGAGCTTGAAGCTACAATAGCGGCTATATTAGACCCTGATGTTGCTAAGGGGGATGACCATGCTCAGTGCAGGTTCCCTGCTAGAACGCGCTGGCTCACGGACAAAATGCCTGAACTAAAGACTAAACTACCAAAGGTCAGTTGTCCTAAATACGATGAAGCCTATAAAGTAATATCACCAACAGTTGCATCGTTAGTGTTCCCCTCTACCAATATGTCTGGACCAGCATCAATGTTCGGGCATACTATGTTACGGCTTGAGCGGGATAATACATCGCCGTTGTTGGGCTATGCGATTACTTATGCTGCTGATGCAACTGACGCTGGTGTTGCTAAATATATTGTGTATGGGTTGTTTGGCGGCTTTGATGGGGTGTATTCTGTCAAGCCATACTCAGCTAAATTAACCGAATACTCCGCCATTGAGTTGCGCGATGTGTGGGAATATCGCCTGAAACTAAGTCCTGCAGAGGTTCAGCAGATGTATGCCCATATATGGGAGATGAGTCTCGTCAAATCGGACTATTATTTCTTTGATGAGAATTGCTCTTACAACCTATTATTTCTGGCAGAAGCTGCCAGAGAGGGCATCCACCTGACAGACGGCTATATAACAGTAGTGCCGATTGATACGGTCAAGGATATTAGGCGGGCGGGGTTGATTGATTCCACTCAACTGCGCCCCTCACGGATAACGACTATTCAAGCTATAGCTGGAGCTATCCCCGCCTCATCTGTGGCTCTGGCAGAGAAAATTGCTAACAAGGACACCTCTGCTACTATAAATGATATGTTTAATGATAACTGCAGCGATATTGAACGTGCCGATATATTGAACCTAGCTTATGAATTGGTAATGTATAACTCACATAGTGGCGGACTTAGCCCAGAGGAGTTGCGGCAATACCAAAATAAGTTGTTTGCCATATCAAGTGCCATAGCAAGGCTACCCGTCAGGGGCACTGCTTGGAATGTCTCGCAGCTAGAAGTGTCGCCTGATATGGGGCACGACAGCAAGCGAGTGTCTATCGGTGCAGGTTATGGTGGGGACAGTCCATACATATCAACAAATTTTAGAGCTTCTTATCATTCACCAGATGATAATGAAGCGGGCTACCGACTAGGGGTATATATAACGTTGGGAGAGTTATCGCTACGCTACTATACGGAGAAAGAGCATTTTAGTCTTAATAAATTCGCCGTGTTAGATGTTCTGAACCTATATCCACTGAAACATTTTCAGCGTGGATTCTCATGGGGGCTATCGGCGGGGGTGCGCGATAGCTCTATAAAGGCGGAGGAGAGTGAATATGCAGCTTATTGGAACTTGGGTGGCGGGTTCAGCATTCAACTATCTAATGCTATAATCTGGGCGTTTGCTTATGCTGAGCTGGCAAGCGACAATAGTTCTAGCGGTGTCTTATTTGGCAGTGGCGGACGGCTTGGCGTTATAGCTCCAATAACAGACAACTTCAAGCTGATGATAGATGGCAGGCACTTGACATATACCGATAGTTCGGAACATTCCGAGAGCAATATCACCGCAAAGCTGGCAATCTACCCCGCTATAAACCATGCACTAGTATTTGATGCAAACTACACCAATCGCAAATTCAAAGACACGCACGAGGACGACACGTCAGCGGGGCTGACCTACAGCTACTTCTTTTGAGATTGGCTATTCTAGTGATTATTGACAACCTATCCCGCGTGTGCTACTATAATTCCCGTTGCAGTTTATGGCTCGTTCACTAGGGGGGTGTTTATGCAACGTTTATGTTATTTGCTTATTGTTAGTTTTCTAGTGTTATTTTATCCATCGTTAATTTTTGCGCAGAGCACGGGCGACAATGGCTACCGGTCTGATGGATATGACAAAAATGCTGACGGTTTTGAAGAATACGACAAGGAAGCGGTTGATGATAGGATGCGGCGGCAATGGGAATGGGAGAATGCTGAGAGGCAGAGGGAGCTTATAGATAGGCAAGCGTTCGCTCAACGGGGCAAAGAAAGTATCCGTGATTCTGTAGGCAGAACGCATATGTATTTAGGAGTTGGCGTGGGCGGAGATATGGGCGGTCCAAAATCTTTAGGATTTGAGCACTATTGGACTGCATACCTCGGACTAGAAGTTGTTGCGAGGTATATAAGCGATTGGTATAGTATTACGAAATTTGAGTCAGAGAGCTATGGTGGCGATGCAAACATACTATTAAAACAGCCGTTTGGCGATGGTGGTAGCGAGTTCTTTATCTCAGGTGGCTATGGGCATTATAACACAACGAAAGCTGAGTATTATGGCATTTTAGACCACGCCTCTGCCACCAAAGATTCCGGATATGGAATATTTGGCATGGGACTTAACTTCCACAGTGCGGGTAGCTTTGTTAGTGTTAGGTATAAATATTATAAATCGCTGGACAATCCAGAGATAAAAGTTGAATGGACTACTAGGGATTATGATACTACAATTTGGGCTTGGGTAACTAACCACCATGAAAAAGTCTTTAAGATAGAGGATTTCAGCACAGTTGAGTTTGTAGTTGGCATAAGGTGGCATTAGTTTGACAAATTGTTAATAGTCTGTTATATTCTCCATAAAAATATTTTTATGGGAGATACAATGAAAAGGGTAACAGTTTTCGCGCTAGTATTTGCGCTAATACTTTCGGTTTCCGCCTTTGCTGAGGATAGGATTGCCATCGTTGATATAGTGCTATGTATGTCTAAATCAACTGCAGCTCAGCGTGCGCAAGACGAACTAAAGGCTTATGAAAATGAGCGCAATACTAAGTTCAAGAAGTTGCAAGACGAACAAGCAAAGAAAGAGGGTGATTTTCAGAAAACAGCGGGTGCTCTATCAGAGGTTGCTAGGAAAGCGCGCATAGATGAGCTTACTAAGGGCAGAGCTGGTCTTGAAGCTACTTTCCGTCAATATTCTGCTGAGGTTCAGAAGAAAGAGCAGGAACTTACGGCTAAAATTCAGAAAGAGATGCAAAGCTATATAGAGGCTATCGCAAGGGAGCAGAAATACACGTTAGTGTTGCCTGTGCAAGCGATGGTCTACACAGATGGCAGCTATCCTAATATTTCGCAACAAGTTATAGACAGGTATAATAAGGCATCTGGAAAGAAGAGATAAGAGATGACTAGGCTTGATACACTTGCTGCTGGTATAGGTGCAGAGCTTGTCCCCGCTAGTGCGGGCGCAGTGCAGGTGGCAACCCTTTCATTGCCTGAGGAGCAAAAGTCTGACAGCATTTGTGCGCTGAATAAAGTCTCAATGTTAGCTCAAACTGCGGGTGTAGCGGCGGCGTATATTGTGCCGCTGGACTTTCCCGCTACCGATAAACCATTGTTAAAGGCGAAGAACCCTAGACTTGCTATGACACTTGCTATTGATATATTGCATCCAGCTAAACCGCTTATTGGTGACGTATCTAAGCTGGCAAGTGTAGCGGACAGTGCCAAAGTATCGGCTAGTGCTAGGGTAGATGATTTTGCCGTAGTGGGCGAGGGCAGTGTTGTAGGTGATGGGGCGCATATATGTAGCGGGGTTATTGTGGGTGCAAATGTTGTTATAGGCAAGGGTTGCAAGCTATATCCTCATGTGGTTATATATGACAATACTGTTATGGGCGATGGTGTTATTATCCACGCTGGTGCGGTTATAGGTGCGGACGGTTTCGGCTTTGAGTTCACAGGCGCAAATCACAGGAAGATTACCCATATAGGCAATGTGGTTATCGGTAATGGTGTAGAAATAGGTGCAAATAGTGCTATAGACAGGGCTGTTATCGGCAGCACAGTTATTGCTGCTGGCACAAAGATAGATAATATGGTCCACATAGGGCACAATGTGCAGATTGGCAAGAACTGCCTCCTATGTGCACAGGTAGGTATTGCAGGCTCTACTGTAGTAGGCGATTTTGTTACTATGGGCGGGCAGTGTGGTGTAGGCGACCATGCGAATGTTGAATCGGGCACTCAGTTGGCTGCAAAGACGGGCGTTATGAAACATCTATCAAAGGGTGTGTATGGTGGTTTGCCTGCGCGTCCTATCAATGAATGGCTAAAACAGACTGCCCTGATAGGGCAGCTTGGCGATATGAAACGAGAGCTGTCTGCCATTAGAAACAGCATAGGGGAGAAGTAGTTATGGAAATACAATATGACATAAATCTAATAAAAAAGGTCTTGCCACATAGATTCCCATTTTTATTGATTGATAGGGTGCTTGAAATTCGTGAAGGCTATTCTAAGGCGTTAAAGAATGTGACTTTTAACGAAGATTTCTTCAACGGGCATTTCCCTAATGACCCTGTTATGCCCGGTGTTTTGCAAATAGAGGCGTTAGCACAAACATCGTGTTTTTTAGCGTATTATGCACATAAAGACAACTGGAATGACAATGCGCAGGTATTTTTTGCCAGCATTGAGAGTGTGCGTTTCCGCAAGAAAGTTGTTCCGGGCGACCAGCTAATACTTGAGGCACATATTGAGCGGCAAAGGGGGCGTTTCTGGTGGACGCGTGGCACCGCATCGGTAGATGACGAGGTGGTGTGCGAAGCTAGCTTTAGTGCTGTGATTAGTATATAGTAAGATGATTCATTCAACAGCTTATGTAGATAAGACGGCAGAGGTAGCGGCGGATGCCGAGATAGGACAGATGGCTTATGTTGGTCCGCGCTGTATTATACACTCGGGTGTGAAAGTCGGTGCAAAAGCTACCGTTGAAGTTGATACTGAGGTAGGCGAAGGCACTTATGTGTATCCGAATGCACATATCGGTGGCGACCCGCAGGACGTGAGCTATCGCGGCGAGCCTAGCAAGCTAATCATAGGTAAACGTAATAAAATTCGTGAATTTGTCACCATGCACCGCGCCACTAATAAAGAGGACGGCACAACAGTTGTAGGCGATGATAATCTGTTTATGGCGTATGTGTGTATATCTCATGATTGCAAGATAGGCAGCAGAACTATAATGGCAAACTGTGCTACGCTAGCAGGGCACGTGCATGTGGCTGATGATGCGGTAATATCGGGGCTTATAGGTATTCACCAGTTTGTTCATATAGGCGAGCTTGCTATGGTGGCGGCTCTGTCGCGTATCAGCAAGGATGTGCCACCGTATTGCACTGTGCTTCATAATAATATAGTTTCTATGAATACGATAGGGCTGCGCAGGCATGGGGTGGATGAGCATGCTCGTGCGGAGTTGAAGAAAGCATTTGAAATATTTATAGACAAGAATATTCTAGTGAAAGACCTGCCCAGTAGATTTGCAGAGCTAGAACAAACTAGAGAGGTTAAAGTCTTTTCTGATTTTGTAACACAGTCAAAACGTAGCGTTATTAGAAACTTTGGCAGACCGCTAGACCTATGAAAAGGGTTTATGTTTGTGTGCTAGCCACATTCTTAAGTTTCTGTGTGTTTGTGAATGTAGTTTGTGCCCTGTCGTTAATGAATGCTGGTGCTACTCTCAACGTATTTTACATGTCAGCTCGGGCAAGCTCTGTTAAACGGCTTGTGGGACATATACTATTTGAATCTGGATTTTTCCTCAAGGGGGATAGTCCTGATGACATAACGGGCTATCTAAACGAAAGTGCTAAAGAAGTGGGGCTTGAACCAGCTCTGGTGACTGCTTTAGCTAATATGCTTGGCAGGGGACAATACACAATAAGCTACAATGGCGCAGTTGGGATAATGGCGTTGCAACCAGAGGTTATGGGCGATGTTGACCCATTTATTGCGAAAAATAATATAAAGACAGCCATATACTATCTAGCGGCGTTATTAGAGCAGACTAGCGGCGACCTGCCGAGTGCACTAGAAATCTATCTTATGCCTAAAAAGTTATATACTGGGGTTCGCTATGAGGGCACCCGCCAACTAATATCAGATGTAATTGAATGCTATAATGCATCTGCCTGTGGCAGGTAAATTAGCAGGTGAGAAATGTTCCTCTGCCACTTGCGACCAATTTGCCATCAGCGTTATAAATGTTCGCCTCTGCGGTGGATATGCGTTTGCCATATTTGATTGCCTTACCTACAGCCATCAGATTGCCGATAGCTGGGGCTAGGAAGTCCACGCGCAGGTCTATGGTTGGTACGCCTCTGCCTATATAGGTGTATAGCGAAAAGTCAGCGGCTAAGTCTATCAGTCCTGCTACAATCCCGCCATGAGATGAGTGTTTATCAGGGTTGCCGAGCCACTCATCGCGATAGGTTGCTGTCATCTCTACGAAACCTTCGCCTGCGTCTATCACGTTTATGTTCATCCACTGGTGAAAGGGTGCGCCAAGTATTCTTCTTTCAATTTCTTTAGCTAGTTCGTTCATATTTGTGTGTACTGTTTAATTACTTACTTGCTAGGTAAGCGACAACTTCTTTCATAAACTGCGCCACGTTTGGTGCGCTCATAGCCGATATTATATGTTCGTCTCTCATAGCGGGAACGTCTTGCCAGACGGTGCCAGCGTTGACCATATCGTCCTTGATAGCGCGCACCGATGTAGCTTTAACACCTTTTAATATGTTTGCTGATATTGCTACCCAGCCAGCGTGGCAGATGAAAGCGACCATCTTCTTTTGTTCATTTAGTTTGCGGACGATGTCAAGTGCTGCTGTGTCTCGTCTGATGAAGTCAGGTGCGAATCCACCTGGGATAATTACTCCGTCTAGCTTGTCGGCATCAAGAGCTTTGAATGCAACGTCAGATATGGCGATGTAGCCCGCTTTGCTATGGTATTCAGTTTTAGCGGCAGTGCCTGCCACGATAACCTTTGCTCCAGCTTCTTCTAGCCTGATAGTCGGGTATAGAAATTCGCGGTCGTCAAAGTAGTTTTCAATGAACACCGCAATAGTTTTAGATGATAAATCTGTCATGATGCACCCCCTATCTCCCACCATTTTTTGTAGTTGCACAATATTAGTGTATGGCGGGTTGGGTTGTCAAGCTATTAAAATATATGGACGGCGGGGAGGGTTGTAGTAGTCCGACAGGTCTGCTATAATCATGCAAACAGAATTATTGGAGGGCAACTATGTATGCAATGACATTAGACGAAAAGACTAACATAGCTCTGCGCAGTATTGAGTTAAAAAAAGCAGGCAAGAAAGACGAGGCAATGGCACTTTCCAAAACTATTCCTGTCTCACTATCTGTTGCAAAAGCTATGAAAATGGCGTTTGGTGGCGACTATGTAAAGAATAGTGGTTTTAATTTATCAGAAGTAGAGGCAGTATATGGTAAAGAATGGTTTGATAGATAAAATCTTTGATAGTGTAGCTAATATAGATATTGGCAGACAAAATTTAGCAACGTCAGGAAAGACTGAAGCGGGACTTTCTATTCTAACCGATGGCTTACAAAATGCAATATCAGCATATCAAGAGGCTAGAACAAATTGCAACTTAGAGCTGATATGGAGAGCTGAAGCAGCATATCTAGCACATGAAAAAGAAATTTGTGAAGAGACTATCAGAGAAAAAGGCAAAGATATGGCAAATCTACTAATATTGAGTGGGTTAAGCAATATGCTTGTTAAATCTAATGATGCACTACGCTCACTCAATACATTAGAAACAAATCCACAAGACTATGTAAAGGCTGAAACAACGCACCCTACGACTGGCACACCATATCGGGTAAGGAGTGGTGTCCCTAAAGATGCTTTCCATAATGCATGCAACTACAATATTAAGTGCTTACAGCACAGTTTGGCAACGCCCGGAATCAATCAGCCCGAGAAAGAGCTTATGAAACATCGCATTGAAAATCTACAATACGCCAAGATTGAGTATGAAAAACTACAGAAAAAAGCACTAGGATTGCCCGAAACAACCATAAAAAGACGCTAAAAATAGCAAGCTCCCTGCCCGCCTTGCTAGATGCCCAGAAGTCATCGGGCTTTTTTGTGTTTATTCAGTGAATATGGGAGTGTTACTTTGAACGATGTCCACGTGTTGCTGTCGCTCTCAACCGTTACGTTGCCACCATGTGCACGTGCCAGTTTATAGACTATAGATAGTCCTAGTCCGGTTCCCTTTGCTTTAGTAGTCTGAAAGGGCACGAATATCTTATGCCGCATATTTTTCTTAATACCGCAACCATTGTCGTGGACTATAAAGGCAATTTCTTTATCAGTAGCAGTAGAGCGTAGCGTTATTTCGCCACACAGTGGCACAGCCTCTATAGAATTGTTTATTAGGTTCATAGCAATATGCCTGAGCAGGTCTTTATCGCATTCAACTAGATGTTCTTCATCTAGTTCGTTGATAATAGAAATATTTCGCTCTTCCAGCTTATGCCGAAGAAACAACACAACATCATCTACAATATCTGCTAACACGTGTGTCTGTTTCCTTGGGCGAATATCCTTTGTAAATAGCAGAGTGTTTTCCACAGTGTTGTTTATGATGTGTATAGCTTTTATAATATCAGCCGTTAGTTTCTTATGTCCATTGTCCGTAAGCTCCCGCTCTAAAAGTGAGGCGGAGATTTCCATATATCCCAAAGGGTTTCTTATGTCGTGTGCTATCTGCGCTGCCATCTCTCCCATAGTCTGCAGATTTTCATTGCGCTGTGCCTCTATTTCAAGTGCCTTGATTTCCGATATATCATCAACAACAAGCACGGTGCCCTGTTCCAGCTCATCTTTTGAGATAAGCGGTGTAGCACTTACGCGAAAAAACGCATTCTCATACTCAGATTCCACAGCACCGCCACTAGAGAGTGCCAGCTTAAATATTTCTTTCAGCCGTTCTTGTCCAATCTTCTTCCTGATACGTCTGCCCGCGTTATTTTCTAGGGTAATATTTTCGTTAGAATCAAAGACTATAATGGCAGAGCGTGCGCTATTCAGCACGCTGTCAAGTAGTGTTGATTTGTATGAAAGTTCATTTTTTACTCCGTCAACGTAGCCTAACAGCGTAGTGACGGATTGAATCATTGTATGTGTCTGCTCAACCTGCCCGCTAGCGTTGATAAAGGCATTAAAGTCGTCTTTAAGCTGCGACAGGTTGGCTACTGCATAGTTTTTCTTATTTAGCCCTGTTGAGCGTCTCCCTTTTGCCACTTTTCATTCTCCAATTCGCTTTGAGCCATCACCTTATAGGTGGACTCCCCCGGCATCGCCACTATCTGGCGGAAATAATCTACAGCACGGTCGTGTTCGTTCAGGTTTATGAGCGAACGGGCGATATAATACAACGCTTGGGCTTTTTTCTGATTATCCTGCCCATCGTCTTTAGTATTATCAACATAGTATTGCAATGGGGACAGGGCACTGGTGAAGTTATTGCGCTTGTATTCAAGCATCCCCGTTTCTAAATAGACCTCTTCGCAGCCGTCAAAAACATTACCAGAATTGGTAGTAAGTTGTAGATATATATGTCTAAACTCTGCCTCACGTTTCACATCGTCAGTGGTGAGCTTGGCTATATCGTAGCGCATCTTTAGTGCGAGTGGTCTATTGGCGGTGTATTTATCAAGCAGTGCAATTGTATATTCAGGTTTCTTACAGCCTGCAGTTTCCTGCACTATAGTCTTAAACTCTTCTGCCGTCAGGTTGTTGATATTATACACCACATTATTGCGGCAGAGCGTATAGCCGATATTAGCATATATCGGGTCGGTTGTAGGCACTATATCATCGTAGAGTCTGGCAGCCTCGTTAGGCATACCTACGTTTAGTAGCGTCTTGGCAACGAAAATCTTTGCTCTGTTGTTAAATGACTGGTCAGGCCACAGGTCAAGCCATGGGTAGTTTTCTTGATAAAGGTCTAATAGCTTTGCGTTGCCTCCGCTGGCATAAGCATCGCTCAAATCCATTGAGAAACTTTGTTCTAACAATCTCCTCATATCGCGCACATATTTGCCACGAGGAGCATAAGCCAGATAGACTCGTGCCCGATAGCGGAGCATTTTAGGAGATAGACTAGCGGTTGAAGTGACGTATTGATACATTGAGTCTTCCCACAGAGCAGTCCAGCGGTTAGTTTTGTTATCGGTGTGGTTCACCATCCAGTCCTCAACATCTGTTATCGCTTGATAGAAGTTGCCCGCATCAAATTTATCGTGTGCTATACTATAATAAATATCGTCTATATTTTTCTGAATAGCATCTTTGTGTGGAGAATCTGGGAAACTCGCAAGTATCTGTCTATACATCACAACAGCACCTTCATATTCTTTAGCTTCTTGAAATGCGACTCCCTTGTCAAACAACATCTGTTCTTTTAGTTTAGATAGCTCTGCGTTCTGTTCGTCATTGGCATAGAACGCTAGGTATTCATCAATCTTTGCTGCCAAGCGCACAGCATCACCATCGTTTTGCAGTGCTTTTAGGAGCACCATCTCTGTGCGTGGACGTAGCCCGTAGCTTTCAGCATCATCAGTATAGATTGGGGCGAAGAAGTCTTTCCACTCATCAGCCGTTCGTGCATTAACGTTCAGCTCGGCAAAGTCCACTCTAGCGCGCAGACCTGATTCTGTGATGCCTGCCACAGCCATTAGGTTCACTAGTGCCTCTGTCAGGCGCGGAACATCGCCGACCATGCGATAGGTTTCGGCTAAATCTTCCCAAGCAGATACCGCCTCTGGTGAGCTTTTACTGGTGAGCTGCTGATATATATCAATGGCTTTCTGCGGAACGCCTTTATCCTTAAATACACGGGCTAGGGCTAGTAGCTGCGAATCGTCTAGCATATCAGAGACACTTGCCACAGAAGCATTCTCATATAGCCGATACGCTTTATCAATCAGCTCTTCGTTGAGATAGAGCTTGCCTAGTATATTACGTACATCGTCAGCCTCAGCCTTAAAGACGCTTACGTAGTTCTCATACGCCTCTATAGCATGCGGGTTGTCGTGTAGTTCCTGATACAGTTCTGCTATGCGGATTAGGGCGTGGCGGCGGGTCTCCATATCTGATGAATAGGCGTATATATCACGATAGGTAGATATTGCGCTACTCATATCCCCGCTAGATTCTTTAGCCAGTGCCGATAATATCTTAGCTTGTAGCACCCTATTGCTGTCGGGGAAACGTTTTACAAATTCATCGTAGGCAAGTCCCGCCTCTAAAAATGCCGTAGGAATTGTAGCTCCCATATCCATATACACGCTGCCCAGTCTGAATGAGGCATCTTGAGCGTAGAATGGATTATTAGATGAGATAAGCCCACGAAGTATCGCCACAGCCTCAGGGAAACGCTTGTCCCGCTTATAGTTGTCAGCCAGTGCAAGTTGTGCATCAAGTGCGGGGTCCTCTATACGTATATTGTCTTTGCGCAACATAGGCGCGCCTACGCCATAGCTCAACAGAACGTTATCAAGCTGACGTTGATGGGCGGCGATAAATCGCAAGCCATGCGGGTCGTAGAATGCGCCGAAATCGGTATTCCCCTTTAATGTTATAATGAGTTGCTTGCCTGAACCAGTGATAGACTGGATATATTTGTCATCAAAACGCTGATTGAATGGTTTTTCTATGTTATCCTTAAAGTGAACGATTACTTTAGTGCCGTCTTGCTCTATAGATGATACGCTCTGCGTGGATATGCGCAGGAACAACTCGGTGCTGATTGCGTCCTTGCGGAGCAACACCTCCTGTGCTTGTAAATCCAGCGGCTCTATGGCGGCAATACATGCCGCAAAAGCAACAAATAAAGCTATCCTTGCTCTCTTGCTCATGCCCGCCATTATACAGGCTAGCGAACTATTTTGCAAGGGGAAAAATAATCAATATCAATCATAAGGGATTGGCAAGGAAAAAGTTGTTGTGCTATAGTGTATGTATGTTTCACGGGCAGTATCCATTTGACGCTGACGAGCTTATAAAGAAACGCAAATCTATCCTGCGGGGGTTGCGTTCTCAGGCGGGAGCGGGCATATTTATTGAGAAAAAGGTTGCCATACTAGGTGGCTCCACTACGGCGAGCATCAAGGAGCTACTTGAGATTTTTCTGCTGACCAACGGAATATTGCCGATTTTTTATGAATCAGAATATGCGCAATATTGGCAGACGGCTATGTTTAGCGAGGATTTACCTGCATTTAAGCCTGATATTATATTTATTCATACCACGTTTAGGAACATAACAGAGCTACCCGCTATGGGCGACTCTGGTGTGGATATTGATAATAAGCTTGAAAAGCAGTTCAATCATTTTAAGACTATGTGGGAAAGGCTAGCGAATGCCTGTCGTTGCCCTATCATTCAGAATAATTTTGAGCGTCCTATCTGGCGTCTTATGGGCAATAGTGATGTCAGCGATGTTCACGGCGCATCAAACTTTGTATCGCGGCTAAACCAGTGTTTTTACAAGTATGCTCAAGCCGGTAAAAACTTTTATATAAACGATATAGACTATTTGTCAGCCTCATTTGGGCTTGCCAGCTGGCATGACAACTCCGCTTGGTATATGTTTAAGTGTGCTATGGCGGTCTCTGCAATGCCAGAGTTGGCGTTCAGCGTAGCAAACATTATTAAATCAATCTATGGCAAAAACAAGAAAGCCTTTGTTTTAGACCTTGACGACACTTTATGGGGTGGAGTAATAGGCGATGATGGTGTGAATGGGATACTGGTGGGGGAAGATAACGCCGCAGGTGAGGGCTACAGCGAGTTCCAGCGGTATATAAAGGCGCATAAAGATTTAGGGATACTTCTAAACATCGCCTCTAAAAATGATGAAAATAATGCTATGCTCGGTTTGAATCACCCTGACGGCGTGTTAAAGTCAGACGACTTTGCAGTGATAAAGGCTAACTGGGACAGCAAAGATATTAACGTCCGCGCTATTGCCAGCACTCTGAATATTGGGCTGGACAGCCTTGTGTTTATAGATGATAACCCTGCAGAGCGTATGCTCGTTAAGGAGAATGTCACTACGGTAGCCGTGCCGGAGCTTGCCAGTGCGAACGATTATATTAAGGTGCTAGATGGTGCAGGGTATTTTGAGGTGACCACCCTTACGGCTGACGATTTAAGCAGGGGGCAGATGTATCTTGATAATGCTAGAAGGCAGCAGCAGCAGGGGCAGTTTAGTAATTACGATGATTTTTTATGCTCGCTTGGTATGGTTGCTACCATCGCCCCATTTGAGCAGCTCTATATCAGCCGCATAGCCCAGCTAGCTAATAAGACAAACCAGTTTAACTTGACCACTAGACGCTATACTGAAGCCCAGATTACGGCGATTGCAAGCTCTGCTGATTACATCGCGCTGTATGGCAAGCTCACCGATAAGTTTGGCGACAATGGGCTAGTATCGGTTATAATTGGGCGCAAAGGCGGTGGCAAGCTAGAGGTAGAGCTGTGGCTGATGAGCTGCCGTGTTCTGAAACGCGGGCTAGAATATGCTATGTTTGATAAACTCGTCCAGCTGGCGGTGCAGTCTAATGTAGAGACTATTATAGGCTATTACTATCCTACTGATAAAAACACTATGGTTAAAGAGTTTTATGGGGAACTAGGGTTCACTAAAACTAATGAAGTTGCTGATGGCACCAGCACGTGGGAGTATAAAACGGCAAACCATAGCACTAAAAATAATGTAATAAAAACTTGATTATTCAAGTAAATATAGCATTGCGTTCACAACCTTTTCAGGGCTGATATTATTCATACATTTGAAGTGTTTCTGTGGGCAGCTTTTGCTTCCGTGTGGTCCGCACGGGCGGCAGTCAAGTGTAGTGTCCTCTACTATGACGTATCTGCTACTCCCGTAGGGGGCAAAACCGAGACTAGGCACGGTTGCACCGAATATTGCTACGACTGGCACAGATTGGCTGACTGCGATGTGCAGCGGTGCGCTATCGTTGCAGACAAGCACGTCAAGCGATTTGATTACCGCAGGGATTAGCTCAAAGGGAACTTTATTAGCAAAATCAAAATATTCAAAATCAAGTTTAGTCCTTACTGTGTCAGTAGCAAATACATCGCTTGGACCGCCGATAATAGCCACAGCAAACCCGATAGTATGGAGCTTTTGCGCTAACTGCACAAAGGAGTCTGCACACCACATCTTGGTGTTCCACGTGCTGCCGGGACATAGCCCTACCACCCGCTTGCCACCGCATATCACCTTATAATAATCTTTTAAGTTGTTATAGTATCTTTCATCAAGGTGTGTGAGCGGTAGCCCCCCCAACGTCTTAGCATCAGATAAAGTGTAGTTTTTCATCATTAGCACAAGTAGCGACAGGCAGCGTTCTACCTCGTGTAGGCTCATATCGCGGTTAGTGCGTTTATCTAGTAAGAATGATAGTGCCGCCTGCTTGTAGCCAATTAGTAGTGGTATTTTGGCAAGTTTCATCAGTAGCGTAGAGCGGAACGATTTATGCAAGACAAATGCTATATCGTATTCAGCAGCTTTCAAGCGCGTGGCTAGGCGAATAAAACCATTTAACCCTTTATCTGTCCCGTATTTATCATAAGTAAGCACGTTAAATAGAGAGATTTTTTTCAGGAGTGGTGCACTCTCTGGGCGGATGCAAAGGTCTATCTGTGCATTTGGTGCCAGTTTACGTATTGCCTTTATCAGTGGCGTTGTAAGTATTGCATCCCCTATGAAGGATGGATTGAACACCAGTATTCGTTTTGCACTAGACAGCTCATTCATCGGCTAGTGTCTCAATAGTTTCAAGTTCACAGCGAAAGGGGGCATTATAGTCCCCTTTTCAGTGATAAAGCCTGTTATTAGCTCGTTAGGCGTCACGTCAAATGCGGGATTATAAGTGTTAAATAGCTTGCTAATTTCGTGCCCGTCTCGCTCTTCTATGGGTATCTCTGCTCCGCTTGCGATGTTAAAGTCTATGGTAGATGACGGACATGCCACGTAGAACGGCACATTATAACGTTTAGCTATGATAGCCACTCCCAGTGTGCCTATCTTGTTGGCAGTGTCGCCGTTTGCAGCAACTCTATCACAGCCGACAATAGATAGATTGACTTTGCCCCTGCTGAACACATCAGCTACCATATTGTCGCATATAAGTGCTACATCTATGCCCGACTGGTGTAGCTCCCATGCGGTGAGTCTGCCACCCTGCAGCAGTGGGCGTGTTTCATCAGCATAGACCTTGAACTTAATCCCGTTTTCGTGAGCCACATACATAGGTGCTAACGCCGTGCCTATGCCCGATGTTGCTAGTGCACCGGCATTGCAGTGGGTGTGTATAGTGCAGTTGTCTTTTATTAGCGGTGCACCCACCTCGCCAATCTTGCGGCACATCTCAATATCTTCATTATGGATAGTTTTTGCACATGCGACTAACTCATCGTAGAGCTGTTTTGCGCTGGTGGCTTTGCTGGACTTCGCAAGTGTAGCCATTATATTGATTGAACGCGATAGGTTGACTGCCGTGGGGCGCGATGTATTGATGTAATTTGCCTGCTCTATAAATAACTCTCTAAATTCATTTACGGGCAGGGCGAGGTTAGCAAACAGCCCCGTAAGTGCGCCGTAAGCCGCTGCAACGCCTATTGCAGGTGCTCCGCGCACCTTTAATGCGTGTATGGACTCCCACACCTGTTTTATGCCAGTTTGTTTTTCATAAGAAACTCGTTCTGGCAGAGCCGTTTGGTCTAGTATGGTGAGGGCGTTATCGTCCCAGTATAGCGTTCTGGGTATTGCAATCTTATCGGGCATAGATTTTCACGCCCTCCGCACGACATATATCTGCGTAGTTTAATATATCAGCCAACACGTTGCGGTATTGTTCCCCGTAGTTATTAGGCAGGGTGCGTTTTATCAGCAAATCCATCAAATCGTTGTCGGTGATAGCAACCAAGAGTTCATCAAGCAGGGTAATATCGGTATTATTGTAGTTGACCGCAACATTCTCCATAAAACCCTTTAGGATGGTTTCATTTTCTAATATTGCGCGGCGAACGGCGTGATAATATGCCTGTTTATAGGACTCGTTCTGCAAGTTCACGCCCCACTTCAAGGGCTTTTATATTAGCTTCAACTGCTTTTGGTATGCTGTCTGCTACTGCACGTTTAAGTGCATCATCAGAGACAGCGTTATATATGCGGTTGAGTGCGCCTAGCGATATGATATTAGCCCCAAGCGATGAGCCGAATACACTCTGTGCCGAGTCCATGACCGGTATATTATAGACTTTATATTTGTCGGGTGTGTTTTGTACTAGGAGCGGGTCAACTATTATAACGGCATCTGGCTGCAAATCAGTTGCATATTTGTCCAGTGCCTCTTGTGTCAGAGCCATTAGCAGGTTAGGGGACTCCACCTTTGGATAGTTTATCTCTGAGTCGCTGATGATAACCTCTGCTTTGCTAGCTCCGCCACGAGCCTCAGGACCATAGGATTGCGACTGAATGGAGTTCACATTGTCGTATATAGATGCTGCACGGGCTAGAATTATCCCCGCAGTGATAACTCCCTGCCCGCCAGAGCCTGATAGCCTGATTTCTTTACGCATAAGCACACACCATAGTGTCCTACCTTTGGTTAGCCTGCCCTACCTGTGCCATAACCTCTGACACAAAGTCGCCAGCGACCTTCTCTATCCCCTCGCCTAGCTGATAGCGGACAAAACGGCGGATGCTAATCTTTTCGCCAATCTTAGCGATTTTGTTGACAAGATGTTCGTTCACCGTTATGTCAGGATTCTTCAAGAATGGCTGGGACAGCAGTGCAGACTCAGCCTTAAATTTGTTCATCTGCCCATCAACAATTTTGGCGATTATATTATCAGGTTTGCCGCTCTCCTTTGCTTTAGCAGTGTATATCTCTTGCTCTTTGACAAGCAGTGCGGGGGTTATGTCGTCTTCACTAATGGCGATAGGGTTATTGCCACAGATTTGCAGGGCTATATCATTGCAAAGTTCTTGAAACTCAGGTGTTTTAGCCACGAAATCAGTTTCACAGTTCACCTCAACCAGCACGCCTATGCGTCCGTCTCCGTGAATATATGCATGGACACGCCCGTCTGCAGCCACCCTAGATGACTTTTTGGCAGCATCGGACAGTCCTTTCTTACGCAGATATTCCACTGCCTTGTCAAAGTCGCCACCCACTTCAACCAGCGCTTTCTTGCAGTCCATCATTCCGGTGCCAGTCTTTTCTCTTAAATCCTTTACTATGCTTGCACTGATTTCTGCCATGTTAAACCTCAACGTCTTCTTTTATTTCTTTAGCAGTTTCTGCGCTACGGATAATCTCTTCATCGGGGATATCGTCATCAGCCGCTGCAGCGCGCACTTCGCCTAATAGTTCTTCATCGCGACCAACTCTGCCCTCAACAATTGCATCGGCTATACGTCCAGCTATAAGCTGGCATGCGCGGATAGCATCGTCGTTGCCCGGTATCGGGAAATCAACCTGTTCGGGGTCGCAATTGGTATCAACAATAGCCACTATCGGTAGCTCCAATAGCTGTGCCTCGTGGATAGCGTTTGCTTCCATCTTTATATCAATTATGAACAGCACATCGGGGATGTTGTGCATCTCCCTTATCCCGCCAATATTGCGTTCTAGCTTTTCATATTCTTTACGGAGCAGAGACACCTCTTTTTTGGTGAAACGTTGCACGTAGTCAGACGTGAGCATTGTTTCAAGCTCTTTTAGCCGTTCTACACGGCTCTTAATTGTCTGAAAGTTTGTCAATATGCCACCTAGCCAGCGGTGGTTGATGTAAAAGCAATTGCTCTTTTCGGCTGCTTGTTTAATGGCATCTTGCGCTTGTTTTTTAGTGCCTACGAATAGAAAAGTAGAACCCTTTTTCGCCATATCGCGCACAAATTCATAAGCGTTGTTGAAACATTGGACGGTCTTCTGCAAGTCTAGTATGTAGATGCCATTGCGGGCACCGAACACGTATTTACTCATCTTCGGATTCCAGCGTCTAGTCTGGTGACCGAAGTGCACCCCTGCCTCAAGCAGGCTCTTCATTGAAATATAAGACATATTATCTCCTTTGTTATACCTCCGCCTGACGCTACCGACACCCAGCAAACCAGTGAAAATATTGATTCACATTGATTTACAGGGCACTCGTCGAACAGCTGTTATCTCAAGCGTGTTTAGTTGAGTTATTTATACGCTATTTTTTAGAAATGTGCAAGAATTAATTAAACTTTTCCTAACAATCTGCCGATAGTGCGGGGTATTGCATGGAGGCAAGAGCTAAAACTAAGGCTGTATAGCTGTATGGCTGTATGGCTGTAATAGGGGAGAGCCATGCAGATTTATACTAATTCGTTGTCATTTACTGCCAACAGGCATCTTAATGTTGCCAATCGTGCGCTGGAGAAGAGTGTAGAGGGGTTGTCTAGCGGTTTGCGTATCAATCGTTCTAGTGATGATGTAGCTGGGATGGCAGTGTTTGAGAAATTACAGATACAGTTAAAGGGTATGGCTAAGGCGGCTACTAGTGCGCAGAATGGCATTAGTTTTCTGCAGGTAGCGGACAGCAGTATGGGTGTTATAGGCGATATGCTGCAGCGGATGAGGGAGTTAGCGGTAGAGGCGGGGGATGCCACGTTTACGGCTAATGACAGGCGAGCATTGCAGGCGGAGTTGGAACAGTTAAAGGCAGATATAGATAGGATTTCAGTTGAGACTGATTTTAATACACATAAGCTGTTATCGGGTGATGCGTCAGGGCTATGGAGCAGTAGTAATGCTGGGATAGATGTTATATTGACAGGTGCGCCTGCTGGTGGCAACTATAAGCTGGAGTTTAGTGTAGAGCCGGGACAGAATGCCGTTTATAAGACGAATATTATGCCATTAGCAGATGCAAATATTGGTTATATGTTCTCAATTGTTTCTAACACCAGCGGGTATATGAACTTCAATGGCACGGGCGATCCGCGCGCAGTCAACAATGCGACTATAGATTATTGCTCACCTAGCAGCTCGTCGGCCAGTTATTTGGCCAGGCTTTTAGCTAGCGATGGCACAGGTATGATTGGTTATAATTACCATTTGTCGAGTTTGAATTTAGCAACGGGCGCTACTGGTTTTTATGGTTCTATAACAATGGAATTTAACGAGGACGTTGCCAATGTGGCTGGTAACAGTGGCACAATTGGCTTCACCGCTACAGATGCCATAACGGGCGAAACCTTTAGTGCGACAACAACGTATACATATGTTACCGGTGTATCCACCAATAATATAAGAGTTCATACAGATGGTCTTTCACTTGGTAATGCATTATATTTCAATGCATCATTGTTATGGGGTGCTGTCACTAGTGATGTTACAGCCGGCAACAAGGCACTGTTCGGTTCAGCGATTGTTGCACCTCTGCAGCCTAATGTTAATACCAACGAACACCTTATACTTAATGTTAAACCTGTAGGAAATAGTTCTACATTGACTGTAAATCCGTCAGTTAGAATAGAGAAAGGTATCCGTGTAATTATTAACCCTAATGCTAGTAGTGGCGCGTTGACGGTTGTTAATATAGTTAATGGTGAATTTGTTAAAGCAACTGTTAACTGGTATAGAGATTTTAATAATCCAACTTTTTCAGGCACTGTGACGTTCGGGAATACGATAGACCCTCTGCCTGGCACCATGTTAAAGGACATATCGCATTTCACAGATTCGGATGGTCGTATGCTCTTAGATAATACTAGAAAGCTGACATTGCTCGGCAACAACAGGACTGCTGAGATATATCTGGGCAAGTATGATACATTGCAGGAGTTTAACGATAAGCTCGCCTATGCGATAGCTATAACACTAGAGATGGGCGACCCCGATGTTGAGATTAGCAAGCTGGCTCACATAGTAACAGCTGCTGGTAGTGGCAACGATGCTGTTAAGGGCACTATTGTTATGCAGGGGGCGATGACGGGTCGGAGTTCAGAGATACGTTTTGTAGCGGATGAAGATATTCTTAGGGCGTTAAGCATAGAGCAGATACAGCAGTCTAAGGATGATGTTATAGAGATGAAAGTAACAGATGCGCATACGGGGCAGTATGTCAATAGTGATTTGTCTATAGACTTTATGATGAGGGGGGTTATAAAGGGTGTTAATATAAAGCTCAACCCGAATATAACTACCAGTGCGAAGATGGATGCTAATGGCAATATAGCATTTGAGCAGGACGCAGGCTTAAACCCGCAGTATATCCATATAGCGAACAAGGAGACGGGTTCGCAGATAGGTGCGAATGCGGGGCAGTATATAGATATAAGCGTAGGCAGGGTTGATACTGTGGCGTTAGAGATAGATGATGCATATCTCACTACCTTGCCTGATGCACAGAGGGCACTTTTTAAGATAGATGCTGCCATTAAAAATGTAGTGCAGCAGAGGGCGGAGATAGGTTCTCGTATCAACAGGATGGAATATGCGTTGAAATCGTTATCTATCGGACAGCAGAATGTTCTGGCGGCGTCAAGCAGGATAAGGGATATTGATATGGCAAAGGCGAGTGCGGACTTCACGAAGAACCAGATAATGATGAACGCAGCCACATCAATGCTAGCACAAGCTAACCAACTGCCACAAATGGCACTACAGCTGATAAACAGGTAATAACAGTCTTTTAAGCCACCCCCTCCCGTAGGGGGGGGTGGTTATTCACTTCTTATTTATTTTGTGCTATCCTAAATGCTATGGCGTTTTTCAATGCAGCTCCATTTAATGGCATACATCCTGCTGACGAAAAGTCAGCCACCCGCTACAAGCCTGTGGAGCACCTCACGACCAAAGACGGCGATGAGTTCTACTTATTTCTGTCTCAACACATAGGCGCACCCGCCCAGTGTATAGTGAAAAAGGGGCAATCAGTTCTCGCTGGTGAACTCATAGCCACTGCAAGTGGTTTTATCAGTGCAAACATTCACTCTCCCGTTGATGGAATTGTCCAATCAATAGACCTGTCCGCCGACCATCCAGTATCAGGCAAAGCACCGTGCATAGTTATTAAAGCTGTAGAGCAATCAGGCGAATATATGCGCATAGATAGAGAGATAACGAACATTGCTGACGTAGCAAAGGTTGCGGGTATTGTGGGGCTAGGTGGGGCAATGTTCCCCGCACACGTAAAACTATCACCTAAAAACCAGCTGGATACACTTATAGTGAATGGTGCTGAATGTGAGCCATTCCTCACCTGCGACCATAGGCAGATGTTAGAGCGGACGTGGGATTTAGTGCAAGGCGCGCTACTGATAAAAGATGCACTAAAATTAAAAGAGGTAATATTCGCCATTGAAACCAACAAACGGGACGCAATCCGTTCTATTGAGAGCATGGCGGGCAACAAGGCACGCGTCCAGCCACTACACCAGATATACCCGCAAGGCGGAGAGAAACAACAGATATTCACCGTGACGGGTAGAGAGGTGCCAGAGGGGAAACTTCCATCTGACATAAACATAATACTCCACAACGTTTCAACCGTGCTTGCCTTGCGAGACGCTATTGTTGATAGAAAACCGCTTATATCACGGGTTATAACTATTTCTGGTGGGGTTAGAGAGCCTAAAAACATATTAGTCCCACTGGGCACACCTATATCACGGCTGGTAGAAGCCTGTGGCGGCATTAAGAGTAGCCGCAGAGGACGCAAGATTATTATTGGCGGTCCTATGACAGGTTGCACGGCACAGAGCTTGAATATCCCGTCTTATAAAGGTATGAACGGCATAGTTGCCCTGCGTGAGCCACTATTTGAGCCTAAAACACAGCCGTGTGTGCGTTGCGGGCGGTGCATTGAGGCGTGTCCGCAGAACCTGTCGCCACTGATGTTGGAAAGCTATGCTAGAAACTCTATGCTGGAAGATTTGCACTCCCACAGACTATTAAGCTGTATTGAATGCGGTGCATGCAGCTACGCATGTCCGTCAAAAAGACCGCTGAAAAATCTATTTAAGCTAGCAAAACCTGCAGTTATGGGCTATGCTAAAAACTTGAGTGTGTAAATGGATAACAATAATAAAGTAAATAACAGGTTCGTTCTATCTATCGCACCGCATATACATGCGGGGGCTAACACTAACCGAATGATGTTTATGGTGGTGGTGGCTCTCACCCCAGCAATAGTGATGTCCGTGCTACTATTCCACCGCTCAGCCGTAGTATATGCGGCAACTATAATAAGTGCGCTACTCTTTGAGGCGGTTTGTAGTAAGATTATGGGCAAAGAGCATACACTAGGCGATTTCAGCGCATTTGTAACGTCAATATTGCTAGCTATGAACTTGCCCGCCACTGCACCAGTGTGGATGTGCATTGTAGGTAGCTTTGTGGCAATAGTCATAGCGAAGATGGTTTTTGGTGGGCTGGGGTGCAATCCATTCAACCCTGCACTTGTTGCACGAATCTTTTTGCTAATATCGTTCCCCGTGCAGATGACTACCTACATTGCGCCGTCTATGGGTGGTGTTGATGCCGTGAGTGCAGCCACCGTGATGAGTGCAGCTAAGGTATATTCACAGGCGCACGGAGGACTAGATGGATATGTGTTGCCTAGCGCATATCAGAGCTTTCTAGGCTTTCAGGCAGGGGCACTTGGGGAGACATCAGCTATTGCGCTGCTTATAGGCGGACTGTTTCTACTGCTTGCGCGGGTTATCACGTGGCATATACCAGTGTCGTTCTTATGCACTGCGGCTTTGCTAGTCTGCACACACCATTGGGCACATCCTGATGCGATACTGCCACCGCTTGTCCAGCTATTCAGTGGCGGACTGATACTAGGTGCATTTTTTATGGCGACTGACTATGTGACCTCCCCGCTATATCCAGCGGGAAAACTAATATTTGGAGCGGGTTGTGGCGTTATAACCATAATGATACGCATATTCGGCAACTACCCTGAGGGGGTAGCATTCTCTATACTAGTGATGAATGCGGCAACTCCGCTGTTAGATAGATATTTAAGACCGCGTGCCTACGGCGAAGCATCTATATTTGAGAGGGATGTAAGCAAATGACGGCAAACAATCGGATTAAAGAAAACCCCGTTAAATACTATGCGTTGGTGCTTTTTGTCGTTTCGCTAGTGGCTGCCTGCGTGATGTCCATAGCAAATATGCTGACTAGGGATATTATAGCAGAGGAGATTCGCAAGGAGTTTCTGCACGGTCTGCAGGCGGTGTTGCCGCCATTTGACAACAGCCCCGATGAAGAAAACGTTGAGCTTAACGGCTACAAGGTATATATTGCTAAAAACAGCGGTAAGCTGGTGGGTTACGGTGTTTCAACAACCACGAACAAAGGCTATGGCGGAGCAATCACGGTGCTGGTAGGTGCCGATATCAAGGCTACTATAACTGGCGTTGTCGTGTTGCAGCACGCTGAGACGCCCGGACTTGGAGATAAGATTACGCTGGTTAGCTGGACGGGGCAGTTTGTAGGGGGGGCACTCTCTAAAAAATTTGCTGTGAAAGCTGATAATGGCGATATTGACCAGTTTAGTGGTGCAACTATCAGCCCGCGCGCCGTCTGTGATGCTGTCAATGTGGCGGCAACGATATTACAAAAGGTTAGTGTAAAATAGATATGTTGAAACAGGCATTAAAGACGTTACGGGAAGGGATTTTTGACAACAATCCCACCTTAAAACAATACTTGGGTATGTGTCCCGCGCTTGCCGTCAGCACATCTGTAGCAAATGCGCTCGGCATGGGGCTAGCCACCACTGCGGCACTGGTTGTGGGCTGCACGTCTGTATCAATATTTAAGAACTCTATTCCGCGCAAAATCAGGCTACCGGTATATTTGGTAATGATTTCAGGACTGGTGACTGTCATTCAACTACTAATGAACGCCTACTGGCATGGGCTTTATAAAATGCTGGGCATATTTATCCCGTTGATAGTAATCAATTGCATAATGTTATTCCGTTCAGAGAGTTTTGCGCTAAAGAACGGTGTGTTCATATCGTTTGTAGATGCACTTGCCAACGGGCTTGGCTTTACCCTTGCACTTGTGTTAATGGGGGCTATTCGCGAGATAGTCGGCAATGGCACACTACTTGGTGCACCTATTGTGACTACTATGCCTAAAACGTTAATATTTTTGTTGCCACCGGGTGGTTTCCTCGTAGTCGGCTTTTTGGTGGCGGGATACGGCTACATATACAAGAAAATAGGGGGTAAATAGCTATGGAATACATAATGCTCTTTATCTCATCGTCCCTTGTCAACAACTTTATCCTCATCAGATTTTTGGGTATATGCCCCTTTATGGGGGTGTCGCGCTCTATAAATGTGTCTGTGAGCATTAGCCTAGCGATAATGTTCGTTATGACGGCATCGTCATCGGCTACGTGGCTTGTGTATAGGCTGGTGCTAGTCCCGCTGGGGATACAATTCATGCAGACGGTTGTTTTTATACTGATAATCGCCTCGCTAGTCCAGTTTGTAGAGATGGCTATAGAAAAAACTAGCCCGCAGATGCATGTCGCACTAGGTATATATCTGCCACTCATTGCTACAAACTGCGCTGTGCTGGGTATTGCACTAATAAATGCACAGGACAATCGCGGTTTTTTAGAGATGTTAGTCTTTACTATTGGTTCAGCTGCTGGTATGGGCGTGGCACAGGTGCTGTTTGCGGGCATTAGAGAGCGCGTTTCCTTCTCGGACGTGCCGCAAGCGTTTAAGGGGATGCCAATTGCTTTTATCTCTGCTGGTATCCTCGCAATAGCTTTTATGGGCTTTGCAGGGCTGGTGAAGTAATGTTTATGTTATATGCCATTCTGACAACATCTGCGTTCGGCTTGCTGGCTGGCTTAGGCTTGGGCTTTGCCTCGCGCAAGTTTAATGTGGAGCGGGACGTCAGGAGGGAACAGATTTTAGAACTACTACCAGGGATAAACTGCGGTGCTTGCGGGCAGCCCGGATGTTCCGCTATGGCAGATGCTATCATAGCAGGCTCTGCCCGCCCCGATATGTGTGCCTCATCAAGCAGTAAAGTCATCGTTGAAATTGCTAGAATAATGGGCGTGACAATCACACTCGCCGAGAGACGCGTAGCGACACTTATCTGCAATGGAGATTTAGAAGCTTGTCCCCGTGTGGCTGATTATAAAGATATAAAGGATTGCCGCTTGATGTCTGTTGTGGCTGGCGGCGGGAAAACTTGCATATACGGTTGCCTTGGTGGTGGCACATGCACAACTGCCTGTATTTACGGCGCAATCAGCGTAGGCGATAACGGCATAGCACAGATAGATGAGGATAAATGCATCGGTTGCGGGCTATGCGCTAAAATCTGCCCGCGAGGGTTGATTAGACTGCTGCAAAAGAATAAAGACCTATACGTTGCCTGCTCGTCAAAGGACAGCGGGGTGGTAGTTCGCAAATCTTGCTCCGGTGGCTGCATCGGCTGCAAAATGTGCGAAAAGGCTTGCCCGCAATGGGCGATTAAAGTTGAGAACAACCTATCAGTCATAGACCATTCCAAATGTGTCAAATGCGGTGTTTGTCTGGAAAAATGCCCTACAAAAGCCATTAAAAACCGCAAAATAGGCTTGT